>CAJUKL010000031.1 GCA_910587195.1 uncultured Clostridia bacterium
GTAAGCAAAGAACTTTTGTGCGAAACTTTGTTTCGCTGCTGTGTGTTGGAGCAGAATGGTTGTTGTGGTTGAACGACAACAGAGCACCAAAGGCTAAAAATGAGAATCTGTTGCGTGTGCAAAAGATAAAGTTTTTGGTCAAGCTTTTTTCAAAAAGCTTGCAGGTGTGGACGGAGTCCACAAAATAAACATGATACTTTTTACAAAAGGAGGAAAAATGATGTCTAAAAATGAAATTATTATAAGAGGAGCAAAAGAACACAATTTAAAAAACATCAACTTAAAAATACCAAGAGATAAATTAGTTGTATTTACAGGAGTAAGCGGCTCTGGAAAATCTTCTTTAGCTTTTGATACCATTTATGCAGAAGGACAAAGAAGATATGTGGAATCTTTATCCTCTTATGCAAGGCAATTTTTAGGGCAAATGGAAAAACCTGATGTGGAATATATAGAAGGACTTTCTCCTGCAATCTCGATTGACCAAAAAACAACAAGTCATAATCCACGTTCTACTGTGGGAACAGTGACAGAAATATATGACTATTTTCGTTTGCTTTATGCAAGGATTGGTATTCCACATTGCCCTAAGTGCGGTAAGGAAATTAAAAAGCAAACCATAGACCAAATTGCAGACCAAATTATGGCACTTCCAGAACGTTCTAAACTACAGTTATTAGCACCTGTTGTCAGAGGCAGAAAAGGGGAACATGTGAAGTTATTAGAAGAAGCAAAAAAAAGTGGCTATGTAAGAGTGCGTATTGATGGGTTATTGTATGAATTATCAGAAGAAATTAAATTAGAAAAAAATAAAAAACATAATATTGAAATTGTGGTAGATAGGTTGATTGTAAAAGAAGATATGCAAAAACGTTTGACAGAATCCTTAGAAACGGTTTCTGCATTGTCTGGTGGCTTAATTATAGTAGATGTCAATGGAGAAAAAGAATTGATATTTAGTCAAAATTTTTCCTGTCCGGATTGTGGCATTAATTTGCCGGAAATAGAACCGAGAATGTTTTCTTTTAATAATCCAGCAGGTGCTTGTCCAGTGTGTACAGGGCTTGGTATGCAAATGAAGTTTGATATAGATTTAATTGTACCAAACCAGGAATTGAGCATTTTGCAGGGCGCAATTACAGCACCAGGCTATCAGTCTATGGGAAATAATAAAGAAAGTATGGCGCGTATTCTTTTGGAAGCACTAGCAGAAAAATATCATTTTTCTTTAGAAACGCCTTTTAAGGAATTAAGTGATACTGCAAAAGAAATTCTTTTTTATGGCACAAAAGGAGAAAAAGTAAAAATTACCTATACCAATTTTAGAGGGACAGGAACTTATGACTATGATTTTGATGGAATTATTAATAATCTGCAAAGAAGATACCAAGAAACATCAGAAACTATGCGAAGTGAATATGAAGAATATATGACAAATATTACTTGCCCAGCGTGCAAAGGAAAAAGATTACGTCCGGAAGTGCTTGCCATTACGGTAGGAGGAAAAAATATTTCAGAAGTAACAGAAATGTCTATTAGCAACATTCAGCAATTTTTTGAGGAATTGGTATTGACGGAAAAAGAAAAAATGATTGCAAAACAGATATTAAAAGAAATTAAAGCAAGAATCCATTTTTTAATAGATGTAGGTTTGGAATATCTTACCTTATCCAGAACAGCAAGCACTTTGTCGGGAGGAGAGTCCCAAAGAATTCGGCTTGCAACACAAATTGGCTCTGGTTTAGTGGGGGTTGTGTATATTTTAGATGAGCCAAGCATTGGCTTACATCAAAGAGATAATGATAAATTGTTAAATACCTTAAAACATTTAAGAGATATTGGAAATTCTTTGATTGTGGTGGAGCATGATGAGGATACGATGTTAGCATCTGATTTTATTGTGGATGTGGGGCCAGGTGCAGGAAAAGATGGTGGAGAAATTGTATTTGCAGGAAGTATAGAGGATTTGATACAATGTAAGGACTCTGTTACAGGAGATTATTTAAGTGGAAGAAAAAAGATTGAAGTACCCCAAAATAGAAAAAGAGGAAAAGATAGTATTAAAATTGTTGGTGCAAAAGAAAATAATTTAAAAAATATTAACGTAAGTATTCCTTTGGGTGTATTTACTTGTATTACTGGAGTAAGTGGTTCTGGAAAAAGTTCGCTTGTAAATGAAATATTATATAAAAGATTAGCAAAAGAATTAAACCGGGCAAAAGTGCGCGCAGGAAAACATAAAGATATGATTGGAATAGAAAAATTAGATAAAGTAATCAATATAGACCAGTCCCCGATAGGAAGAACACCAAGGAGTAATCCGGCAACTTATACAGGCTTATTTGATTTGATACGAGATTTGTTTGCACAGACAACAGAAGCAAAAATGCGTGGTTATCAAAAAGGTAGATTTAGCTTTAATGTAAAAGGTGGTAGATGTGAGGCTTGTACCGGAGATGGTATTTTAAAAATTGAAATGCATTTTTTACCAGATGTTTATGTACCTTGTGATGTGTGCCATGGAAAAAGATATAATAGAGAAACGTTAGAAGTACATTATAAAGGGAAAACCATTTCTGATGTTCTGGATATGACAGTAGAAGAAGCACTTGCATTTTTTGAAAATATTCCTAAAATAAAAAATAAGCTGCAAACATTGTATGATGTAGGGCTTTCTTATGTGCAGTTAGGACAATCTTCTACAACATTATCGGGAGGAGAGGCGCAAAGAGTAAAACTTGCAACAGAATTAAGTAAAAAAAGCACAGGAAAAACCATGTATATTTTAGATGAACCAACCACAGGCTTGCATACCGCAGACGTGCATAAATTAGTGCATATCATACAAAGATTGACAGAAGGCGGAAATACTGTTGTTGTGATTGAACACAATTTAGATGTGATTAAAACAGCAGATTATATTATTGATTTGGGGCCAGAAGGCGGAAATAATGGTGGAAAAGTGGTTGTGACTGGAACCCCAGAAGAAATTATAGAAGAACAAAATTCTTATACTGGAAAATATTTGAAGTCTGTTTTGCAAAGATAACACAATCTATCTGTCAAAAAATAGATAATTTTGTATAAAAATAGAAGCATGATATTTTTAAAAACATGTTTGATGTCACAAAAAATATTTGTATTATTTTACAACTTTTTGCACAAAAAACCACTAAAAAATGTTGTTTTTTTTTAGTATTGACAAAATCACAACTAGATTGTACCATATAATTAGCTAGGTTTAGTAGATTTTTGGAGGATATAGATGACAAAAGACAGAGATGCAGTACAAGAATTAATACAAACACAACAAGAAGTGTTGGAATGGTTTGGCTGTGAAGGAGATTTTTTTATCAAGCCTTTGCTAGATTGTGAGTGGACCATTAATGATACAGAAGATTTTTATTTTTTATCTTATTGGATAAAACAAAACAAAAGAGTAAATGCTGTCATTGTAAAAAGGAACGGTTTGCCTATGCTTTATCAAAAAAAGAAATATACTATGGTTGTTGCGATTGATTGCGTTAAAATTGCTTTTGTCTTTCGTAATAGTCGAAGAATTGATGTAGAGTTAGAGTAAAAAAGAAATGAATTTTTTGGATACTCTACTATATTCAAAATAGTAGGGCATCAAAATGTCATTTTTGTCATAATTATAAAGTCTTACACTTCTTTACAGTTGTAAGACTTTTTTGGTATAAAGATAGGATTGAGGGGACTGCTTTCTATTTTCTGAATGTCAAAAAAATCTCAGCTTAATTAGAATACTGCATATTTTTACACAAATGGACAAATGATAAATACAGCGCAATAGACAAGGGAGGCTGTATTTATGTTATGTATTGGTATACTGGGAGAAAACCTAAAAGAACAAACCATAGAACAAATTGTATATTTTGCAGAACAATACGGTAAAGATTATGTTTGTTTTTGCGGAAGCACAAAAAAAAATGAGTTTGAAAAGGCTTATCAGCAGGCAAAAAAAACACAAAATTCGCTTTTTTTAGTACCAATTCATGTAAAAACAATAAAATATTGCAAAAGCAAAAATGTATCATTTTCTATTTTCCTTTGTTTGGGAAAGATAGGGGAAAACACAAAAGAAAATATTGCTTGTTTGGTACGTCATACCATATTGATTGTGAATACAGATGATAGAAGGGTATTTCCATTAAAATTAAAAACAGGAAATAAACTTATTACTTGTGGAATGAATCATAGAGCAAGTGTAACACTTTCTAGTTATTTGGAGCCTATGGGAGATGAAAAAAGCAGTAAAATACAATGTTGCATACAAAGAAATATACCCACTGTTTCGGGGCGGATATTTGAACCGCAGGAGTTTTCACTTTTGTTAGAACAGGGACAAAAAAGCGTTTCTGGTGCGTTAGCGGCTGTTACAACATTGATAGCAGCTGATGTAGAATTTGGTGATATATAAGTACCAACCCTTCTATTGAAACAGTTTGTTTTTGAAAATGCAAAAGAATAAAAAAACATAGAATAAAACGATTCTAAAGACAAAACAACGAGAATATGATACTATACAAAGTGAAAAATAAAACCGTTTATTGTTTAAAAAAGTTTGGAAAAGAAACAAATGAATTTAGAAATGTGTGAAAAACGGTCAAATAAAGAATGAGGGGAGATTTGGTTATGCATACAGAAGGATTATTAGAAAATAATAGCATTTACATTGCAGGCAAAGTAACAGAAGAATGTGTATTTAGCCATGAGGTGTATGGAGAAGGCTTTTATTTATTTAAAGTTTCTTCAGGAAGATTGAGTGACAACGAAGATATACTGCCCATTACAATTTCTGAACGTTTGATTAAAAAAGAAAAATTGACGTTAGGAACAAAAGTTGAAGTAACTGGACAACTGAGAAGCTATAACAATTATGGTAGTAAAAAAAATAAATTAGTTTTAACCATCTTTGCAAGAGAAATTAATTTGCTGGAAGAAGAAAGCGGACAGAATCCAAACCAAATATTTTTAAATGGATTTATTTGCAAACCACCTGTTTATAGAAAAACACCTTTTGGTAGAGAAATTTCTGATATTTTGGTAGCAGTTAACAGAGCATATAATAAATCAGATTATATTCCTTGTATTGCATGGGGAAGAAATGCAAGATATTTGTCTGGCTTATCCGTCGGCGAGAATATTAAAATTTGGGGACGGATGCAAAGCAGAACATACCAGAAAAAAAATGGTGATGAAATAGAAGAAAGAGTAGCCTATGAAGTTTCGATTTCTAAAATAGAAGTAGCAGTAGACAGAAAAGAAAAATCTATGGGAAATGGCTCTTTATAACCCTTTTTTGTATCATAAAAAGTAAAAGTATCTTTCCACACTGCCCCTGCCTTTTGGTATGGGGTGTGTAACTCTCTTTTATTGTTAGTAAAAAATGTTATAACGCAAACATTGACATTTTTAAAAAATTTTAGTATCATAACAAAAAGATAGGATATTAAAATTGATTTTGTTCCTTTGATAAAAAAGCATTTCTATTTTTTCTATATAAAATCTATTTAAAAATGCTTTTTTATCAAAGAATCTTAAAAATGAATAGGGGGTTTTTTTTATGAAAGCAAATATTAATATAGAATTTCATGGAAAACAAGCAGCAGTAAAAGATTTAGAGGATAGAGCAAAAGAAATCTGGAAAGAATCTGGTAAAAAAGTAAAAGATATGAGAGAATTAGATTTATATTATAAACCAGAAGAAAGCACTTGCTATTATGTCGTAAATGGTACAGAAACAGGCAGTTTTCATGTAGAAGAAAAATAAAAAACAAGCAGGCTTTGTCCTGCTTTTGTATTTTGTTAGACTTTTTTGTAAAGATACAAAACAATGGGAGCTGAAGACGATTGAGAAAAGGCAATGTATTTGTTTATTATGGAAATGGAAGGGGCAAAACATCACTTGCCATTGGACTGGGGATTCGTCAACTGGGTCAAGGACATAATGTAATGATGATACAGTTTATGGATTATGATAATAAAACAGAGATAGCGCCGCTAAAAAAACTGGAGCCGGATTTTAGAATCTTTTGCTTTGAAAAAACAAGAGATTTTGTAGATGAAACAAGCGAATGTGTCAGAAAAGAAATTGTAAATGAAATTAACATTAGCTTTGGATTTGCAAAAAAAATATTGGAAACGGGAGAATGTGATATACTAATTTTAAATGGTATATTAGATGCAATGGAAGGAGGCTACCTTTCTGTAGAAGAACTAAAATGTGCATTGTGTAAAAAAGCATCTTATATGGATGTGATATTGACAGGAAAAAATATTAATGATGAAATTTTTGAAAGTGCAGATTTTGTGTATGCTGTATCTGTAGAAAAAGAAACATAAAATTTTTTTAAACCTTGTGGTTGTTGTTTTATTCTGGTTGTTGTGGAACGTCCAGAGTAAAGCGTAAACAAAGCAATGCCCAAGTTTTGACTTATAAATGAGCCTTTCTGAGATTAGAAAGGCTTTTTGTTTTGGTATTCTATAAAAGAATCTATCATTTTTAAATAAAAATGAAGGTCTTTTTTTCTAAAGTCGTTAAAAGTTCTTTTAATTTTAGTTGATATGTAGAAATGGGTTGATTTTGTGGGTCTGCAAACACATCTAAACTATCGCACAAAAGTACATCTAAATTTGTTTTCAATGCTTGTGCAATTTGATTTAATTTACAAATGTTTAAACTACTGATATTTCCTCTTTCCAGTTCTGATAATCTTGTTTGGGAAGTGGCAGAAAGATAGGATAATGCCGTTTGAGAAAGTCCTTTTTGTTTTCTAATATATTTGATTCTTTTTCCGAGTGCGATAGCGTTAAAAATGATGTTCACCTTCCTGCTTTAAAAAAAGATATTGCACTAAGATATTATAAAAAAGTTGATACTCTAATTCTGTAAAGCCAAGATAAAATGTTTGTTCTATGTCTGGGCTTGTTTGTAAATGGCAAAAATCTTCCAAAGAAATGCCCCAGTAATTTGCAATTAAAACGACAATTTCTATGGAAGGGGATGTTGTGCCCCGTTCAATTTCTCCAAGATAAGAGGGACTAATGTGTAATTGTTCTGCAACATCAGATAATTTCATATTTTTTTCTTTTCTTAATTTTCTAATTTTTTTTCCAAAATAAGTGATATGAAACATAATATAAAACTTTGCTATTTTCTTTTTAAATTGATTTTATCATATTTATTTACAGAGGGCAATAGAGGAATTTGTGTAAGATGCTTTCTTGAAAGAAAGCGTAAAAAGGCTTTTTTTTGTTGCTGTTTATGTATATAATAGTAAAAGTAATCTAAAAAAGAAAGGGTTGTAAATTATGTTGCGTACAATAAAATGGTATTTCAAATTTGTATTTTGTCTTATTTTAAAATCTATTGATGCCAAAAAAGCAGATAAAATTTTAAAGGAAAAAGGCGAAAAAGTCTATGATGAATATGTTTATCATATTGTTTCACAATGGGCAATGGCACGCGTCAAAGACAGCGGCGCACAAATTACGGTTTATGGAAAAGAAAATATTCCCAAAGATAAAACAGTGCTTTTTGTGAGCAATCATCAAAGCGATTTTGATATTGCTATCTTTTTGGCCATGCTACCTGAAAAAAAAGAAGGTTTTGTTGCAAAAGTAGAATTAGAAAAAATACCTTTTTTAAGTGCTTGGATGAAAAGAATCCATTGCATTTTTTTGGATAGAAATGATATAAAACAATCTGCAAAAACAATTTTAGAAGGAATCCGTTTATTAAAAAGTGGTCACTCTATGGTTGTTTTTCCAGAAGGAACAAGAAGCAAGGGGGAACAAATGGGAGAATTTAAAGCAGGTAGTTTTAAACTTGCTACCAAAGCAAAAGTGCCAATTATCCCTGTCACCATAGATGGTTCTTATAAAATTATGGAAGGAAATAAATATCGAATTTGTCCGGCAAAAGTAAATGTTTATGTGCATAAACCCATTGAAACAGCATTGATACCAAAAGAACAAGAATCAAAATTGCCAGAATTAGTTCAAAAAATCATTCAAGAGGGAAAACAAAAAAAGGGAGAAAAAACACAATGAAACAAATTATTTTATTACTTTGCTTGCTTGTTCAGATTCTTGCAGGCTGTACCACAGAAAATATACCATCATCTACCAATGAAAAAACAGAAAATTATAAATTATCTGCCTTTTCCATGCCAGTACAAACAGAATATATTTATGATTATCTGGGGATTCGTTTTCAGCTTGGAGAGGAAGTAAACAAAGCACTAGAAGAAGGAAAATTATTTATGTATCTTGATGCAGGATATGAACAAGACAACCAAGAATTAGCCTATGCTCGTCAAGCAATTTTATATGTTCCTAAAGAAGATAGGGAAAAAATATGGGAAAATGATAAACAAAAAATACAAGCTTGGAAAGACCAAGCTCAAAGATTGGGTTATATTGGTGCATATAAACGGAGTGTTTTAGATCAAACAGACATTGCTACTCTCACAAACTGCACAGAAAACAAAAATATTGGCGAAACGCCAGACGGCACTTGGCAATATTACATCAGCAGCAATGACATTCCAGAAGTACAGCCAGCTGCTGAACGTTTCCGCCGAACACTTGTAACCATATACGAAATGCAACCTTTTACAGAAGGAATTAGCATTTTTGCAGAGGCAAGGGAAAAAGAGCAAGATAGAATTGATTTTCAAACAGTAGATATTTATGGAAATCCGATTAACAAAGAAATTTTTGCCAACCATGATTTAACATTAGTCAATATTTTTATCACGCAAGCATCGCCTTGCCTACAGGAAATTTCAGAACTAGAAAAAGTATCTCAGTATGATTTTGGTGAAAAATCTGTCCAAGTTATTGGCATTGTCTATGATGCTGCCCAAATGAAAAGTGAAATCATTGAGGCCGCAAAAACAATTCATCAAGAACTTGCTATTTCTTATCCTTTTATTGTACCAGATAATAGCTTGATGGAAGGAAGATTAAAAGGAGTTACTGCTTTTCCAGAAACATTTTTTGTAGATAAAGAAGGAAATATTGTAGGAGAATATTATTTAGGGGCAAGACCGCAAGAAGATTGGATTGAAGTAATTCAAAAAGAATTGCAAAATTTTTAGGAATTGCCCATTGATTTACCATTGAGGAAGCTTTTGGAAGTTACAAAAGTTTCCTTTTTTAAAATTCATTTTTTTTAATATTTTCGATTAATACTTTTCTAATTGATTCATTTTTTGTGATGTAATGAAATCGTTTTTTAAATATGTCCAGAAGTTCTATTTCCGCAACTTCGAATTCTTCTGTAACCATATCTGTTGTTAAATCATATTCTACAAACTCTCTCCCTTTGTTTAGTAATGACATTTGTGTTAATCTCCATAGAAAAATACCAATCATAATATCCATTTCCATGGTTTCCATCTGAATAATGCGGGTTAATTTTTGTTCTATCATATTCGCCTTATTTCTAGTATATTTTTCTCGGGAACGACCTTTAAAATATTCTGGAGCATAATCTGGGAAATACTCTTTAGGGTTATCAAAAATATTGATAAATTCTTGTAATTTTTGTTGTTCTTCTGTAAGTTCTTTTTCTGATAAATGTTTTTGTTTTTTTGATATTTGTAGTCTATTTTCAGAATCCAAAAAAACCGCCTCCATTTTATTGTGTATTTATGACTTCTTTCATCCATTATATCAAACATTTATGAATATTACAACAATATTTATATTATTATATCAAAATATTATTCATTATAATTTACTGCAATATATAGCATAATAATTGTGGGGGTATATGTTATGGATATTGCAAAAAAATTTCGAAATATAAGAAATGAAAAAAAGCTTAGTGTTTACAAGCTTTCAAATCTTTCTGATGTTTCTCAAAATTATATTCACAATATAGAAAAAGGTATTAATCAGCCAAGTATTTATATTCTTGAAAAACTTTTGAAACCTATGGGAATAACATTATCAGAATTTTTTAATGATAATTTAGATATTTATTATCCGAGTGAATTTGAAAAAGAAGTTTTATATTATATTCGAACATTAACAAAAACACAAGCTAATATTGTATTAGATTTAATAAAAAATATGAATATTATAAGATAAAAGAAGGGGGAAACCTTTGTCAATTACAAAAGTTTCCCCAAAATCTATATTTTAGTACAAAAAAGTTTTATCAGTTTTTTAAAAAAGTAGCAACTTATTATGAACTTAACAAAAGTCAGAAGTTTTTAGGGGGAACTTTTTTCACTTGTGAAAAGTTCCCCCCAAACGTCCTTCGGACGTTTTCCCCCTTCAAAAACACGCTTGCAAGCAAGTTAGAACCTTGAGGACTTTGTCCTCAAACTCCTACAAGCTTTTTGAAAAAAGCTTGACCAAAAACTTTTTCTTTTGCGAACGGAACAGAGCGAAAAGTTTTTCTTTTGTAAACGGAACAGAACAAAAGTTTTAACCGATGGTATTCCGTTGTCGTTCAGCTAAAATAACTGTTCACGTTCAACGTACAGCGGCAAAACGAAGTTTTGCACAAAAGTTCTTTGCTTACTTTCTTTCAAGAAAGTAAGTTAGTTTTTGAAGCTGTGAATTGGTGCCGGGATTCGTCCACCCCTACTTATAAATCTTTCACAGCTATAAGTATTCACAGGCATCACAGGTGCATAGCCTAAAAGGCCACCAAACTCTACTGTATCTCCCACTTTTTTACCAGTTACAGGTATCAAGCGGACGGCTGTTGTTTTATTATTTATCATCCCAATGGCAGCCTCATCTGCAATTATCCCAGAAATAGTTGCAGCAGAAGTATCTCCTGGTACTGCAATCATATCCAAACCAACAGAGCACACACAAGTCATTGCTTCTAATTTTTCCAATGTCAAAGCACCTTTTTCTGCTGCTACAATCATGCCATGGTCTTCACTCACGGGAATAAATGCACCACTTAATCCACCTACATAGGAAGATGCCATCACACCGCCTTTTTTTACATTATCATTCAAAATAGCAAGGGCGGCTGTTGTGCCAGGTGCACCTGCTTCTTCCAAGCCCATTTCTTGGAAAATTTCTGCAATGCTATCTCCAATTAAAGGGGTTGGCGCAAGGGATAAGTCAATAATGCCAAAAGGAACCTGTAATCTTTTAGAGGCTTCCTGTGCAATTAACTGACCTACCCTTGTAATTTTAAAAGCAGTCTTTTTTACAGTTTCGCAAAGTGTTTCAAAATCAGCTTCTCTGACTTCTTCCAATGCCCTTTTTACAACACCTGGCCCACTAACACCCACATTAATAACACAATCCTTTTCGCCTACACCATGAAATGCACCCGCCATAAAAGGATTATCTTCCACAGCATTACAAAAAACAACCAATTTTGCACAGCCCAAACTATCTTGCTCTTTTGTCAATTCTGCTGTTTGCAAAATAATTTCACCCATTTTTTTAATGGCGTCCATATTCATGCCATTTCGAGAAGTTCCCACATTAATGGAAGAACAAACAACATCTGTTTCACTTAATGCTTGTGGAATCGAATTAATTAAAATTTCATCAGATTTTGTGCAACCTTTTTGTACCAATGCAGAAAATCCACCAATAAAATTTACACCAACTGCTTTTGCAGCCTTATCTAAAGTATGTGCTACACTAACATAGCTATCTGTTTTGCAGCCTGCGGCAGCAATAGAAATTGGTGTCACAGAAATTCTTTTATGCACAACTGGAACACCGAATTGTTTTGCTAAATCATCTCCTACTTTAACTAAATCTTTTGCACAAGTTGTAATTTTTTGATATACTTTTTTATTAAATTTATCAATATCGGAATCAGCACAATCCATTAAATTGATACCCATTGTAATCGTACGGACATCTAAATTAGAATCCTCTATCATTTTATTTGTTTCTAAAATTTCACTTCTTGTAATCAAAAAAGCCCCTCCTTAAACACGATGCATAGAATTAAAAATATCTTCATGCTGCATTTTAATTACAACACCTATTTCGTTTCCCAAGTCAGCCAACTCGTCAACAATAACTGTAAATTCTTTTTTTACAGTAGATAAATCAACAATCATCATCATGTTTAAGTAATCTCCCACAATGGTTTGTGAAATATCTAAAATATTAATTTCATTTCGTGATAAATAAATACAAACTGTTCCAATAATACCTACATGGTCTTTTCCTAATACCGTAATAATTCCCTTCATCAGTATCCTCCTTTATTTTTATGAATTATAAAGATTATTGTATCCATAAAATCGAATTTTGGCAATAGGAAAAGAAAAAAGATTTAATAAGTAAAACGATTAATGTCCTCCATTGTAATGCCTGGATGTACTGCAACATTAATTGCATTTGCTATAATATTAGCAAGACGATCCACTACAGCATCCACTTCTTTTGGTGTAACAAACATATTTCCCACATAAGGGTTTAATATTTCCACAATCAATTTATATTTTTCATCTGTATCCATGGAATGAAGCATTTGATAAAATGCACTTCCCTGTTTTGTTTGTGCAATCATTTCTTCCAACATTCTATCCATGGTATCATTTATCAGCGTTGCAGCGTCCACAACAGTAGGAACACCTAATGCTAAAACTGGTACACCAAGTGTTTCCTTATTTAAAGTCATTCTTTTATTGCCTACACCAGCTCCAGGTGCAACACCAGTATCTGACATTTGTATAGTGCTATTAATTCTGCTAAACTTACGAGCTGCTAATGCATCTATTGCAATCACCAAATCTGGTTTTAATTTTTCCACCACACCCTTTATAATTTCACCTGTTTCAATTCCTGTAATTCCCATCACACCCGGACTAATTGCTGCAACACTTCTGACCGATTTTTCTAATTCTTCTGGCAATACCCCCTCTAAATGGCGTGTTACGAGAATTTTATCAATGACTTTAGGGCCTAAAGCATCTGGTGTAATATTCCAGTTTCCTAAGCCTACCACCAATATTTTAGACTTTGGATTTAGGTTTGTTAATCCGCTGATGTGTTGTGCTACCACTTTCATCATTTCCTCGTGGCTTGTAATATCGTTTTCTTTTAACAATTCTGATTCTATAGTAATATAATTCCCTATAGGCTTGCCCATTGTTTCGCTACCAGTTTGATTTAAAATTTGAACATGAGTAATTTGATAAATATCTGTTTGCCGTGTTTCAACTTTTACACCATCTAATTCATCACAATTGTTTTGTTCTTCCTGTGCAAGTTCTCTTGCTTCAATGGCTAAGTCTGTTCTAGGACTAAAGTTCCACATAATATTTTTTTCTTTCATAAATATCCTCTCCCATTGCTTTTTATAAAATTTTATATTTTTATAAAAAAATTCCATTAATGTAATAAGACCTTCTTTTTCGCCATTATTTTTACCTCGAATTTTAAATATATACATTGACTTATCCTTTGCTTTCGGTTACAATATATGGTGTTGAATTAATCGCAAGCGTGTCGAAGCATATTTGCTTTTGTGATTAATAGAAGTTGAAAAAGTGATATTCCCCAAATATCCAAAAAAAAAATTTATAAAATTAGGAGGAAAAAAAATTGGCAAATATTAAATCTGCAAAAAAAAGAATTAAAGTCATCACAAAAAAGACCTTGAGAAATAAAATGATTAAATCTCAGACAAAAACTGCAATCAAAAAGGTTTTAGTTGCTGTAAATGCGGGCGATAAAGAAACTGCTACAACTACATTAAAAGGTGCAGTATCTGCGATTGACAGAGCATATTCTAAAGGTGTTTATCATAAAAATACAGCCGCTAGAAAAAAATCTAGCTTAACCAGAATGGTAAACGGTTTATAAGACACATAAAAAGGACATCAAACGATGTCCTTTTTTATTAGAAAAACTAGAATTTTTTCGATTGTTTTCTTTCCCCAACTTTTTTGAAAAAAAGTTGGACAAAAAACTTTTTCTTTTGTATACGGCACAAATCGAAAGTTTTAACGATTGGTGTTCCGTTGTCGTTCTTCTAAAGCAACTATTCAACTTTAACACAGCTGCAAAACAAAGTTTTGCACAAAAGTTCCTCCAAACCTTCTCAAAAACACGTTTACAAGCGTAGAAAGACCGTAAGGCTTTGCCCTACAACCCACAAGCTTTTTGAAAAAAGCTTGACCAAAAACTTTTTCTTTTGCATACGGCACAAATTGAAAATTTTAACTATTGGTGTTCCGTTGTCGTTCTTCTAAAGCAACTATTCAACTTCAACTCACAACTGCAAAACGAAGTTTTGCACAAAAGTTCTTTGCTTACTTTCTTTCAAGAAAGTAAGTGGATTTCTGCACCATCAAAATAATGTTCTAAAATTTGCTTGTAGTCAAATCCTTGCTCTGCCATACCCATAGCACCATATTGACTCATGCCTGCACCATGTCCATTACCACCACCATATATTGTAATGCTTTCTAACCTTTCTGGCGTTTTTTGCTCCTCTATGGCAATAAAAGCACTTGGTAATATCATATAATTTTGCTTTTCACTGCCATCTTTTAACTGCAATATTACATCTGTTTCTCCTGCTTTGACAGGTCTTAATACATTTCTAATAGCATATTCTGTTTTGACACGTGCACTTCCTTTTTCCCCTGTTACTGTTAAAAACATAGCATTTCCACCTTCTCCTCTTTCTGAAATAGTAATGCTTTGTATGGTTCCTAAATCAGAAGGATTTCCCACTTTCCATGTACCATCCTGTTGTAATACCTCTACTAAATTATGATTTGATTGGTATATCTCTTGTATCCTTCTGCTTAAATCTTGAATTACTTCCTGTGGTAATGTTGTTTTCCAACGAAACCATGGAGAAGCACTGTCATAACTTTCTACTTCCCAGTTTTTAAAAAATGCATCTGCAATTTCTTCTTTGCTTAAATCTCCTACCTCTTTTGTTAATCCTTGTGGTTTACTAATTAAATACCCTTTATTTTCAGATGGGAATATTTTTCCATTATCTTCTGCCCAAACTTCTCCAGAATTTGCTGTAACTCCTGCAGATGTAGAATAAAAATTAGCATTAACAACTTTATCTCCATATGTTACAACCATGCCTTCTGTTTCTTCTACTGCTCTATCTGAAATTTCTTGTGTTTGACTGCCATTATATACCTGACTATTTGTAGAATCATCTACATGCGCACCATAGTCAGCATAACGGTTTGCAAAAAATTGATTATATGCATAACTTCTTGCAGAAACTGCTTGCACTTTTAATGGTTCTAAACCAAAACTAACTGGCATTTCAAATGGTACTACCCCTTTTAAATAAGTTTCAAATGGTACTTCATTAATGATAATAAAACCATTTGGAGCCTTTTCTAACTCCAAACTGCCCCTATATTGTGGCGCAACTCCATTTCTCATAATACTTTTTATTGTAAATTGTCCGCCATCTTCTGTTGTTACATAAACTCTACCTTTTTCAAAAAGCCCTAAATCATTTTCTGGTGTTAATGTTACTTCTTCTCCTGCCTGAAAGGCTTTTGTAATATCTCCATCTCGTAAAATAAAAGGTTTATCTGCTGTCAGTACAACATTTGGCTGCTCATACCCTTGATATCCTGTATCACTTAAAAGAACTCTAATATTTTGAGGACTAGCTTCCCGTCGAATCACTGCTGCCGCTACTTTTCCATCTTTATAATAAAAGTCTGCAATATCTGTACCACTAATTAAACGTGTTACTGGTCGCCTTGTTACAACACCATCCCTTTCTTCATATATTTTAGCATTGTCAGCCCATTCCAAAATACCATGGTTTTGTAGTTCTATGCTATGATTAGTTGCCTTTTTAATAATATCACTACCTGCATTTTCTAGTGGTGTTATCGAAAGAATTGTATCTTCTTGTATTTGTATATCTGCAATTCCGCTTTCTGGTAAATTTTGCACTTCTTGATATTCATACAATTTTACCCCATCACCTGTATCAACTTCTACTCCACTTGGAGTTGTACGGAAAAAGGCATTTTCTATAATGGGATTTTCCTCTAAAATTTCTTCTATGGCTACAACCTCTCTATCCTTTTCCAGAATTTTAATTTTTCTACTTTCTAATGGTTTTAAATTACGTCCTATTGCTGTAAAAATACCATCTTCCATTAAAAGCATTGTACCATTATCTTTTGTATCTAATAAAACTTGTTCTCTTGGCTGTATGCCATAAGAATACAAACTATCCTCTGCCCTTCTTCCCTGCAAGGCTTCCTGAAACAATTCCAGCCACAAGCTATAGGCTACTGCCTTATCTTTATTTTCATCGTTAATTGTAATTTTTGTTTGATTATCCGGATTTAAACGATTGATTAAAGATTGCATTTGTTCCAGTGTCATATTGCCTTCCGGCAAAAAATTTTCGCCATCACCAGAAAGATAACCATCCATTACTGCTGCATTGATATAAGGATAGTACCAATCATCCACGCTAACATCATGAAAACGGATACCATTTTTCATATCCGCAATTTCTTTTGGTGTATAAAATGCTAATGCAATCATTTTTGCCATTTCTCCCCTTGTAATAGGGATATTATCTCCAAAACGTCCTACATTTGCAGATTCCACTTGCAACAACGTGCCTGTTTTTGGGGATTGCATTGTTTGTTCTCTGGACTGCATATTCTCTTTTTTGCATCCCCCTAATAAAAGCATAGCAATACAAAATAAAAGAGTTGTTTTTTTCATATATTTGTTCTCCTTCCTCTTTTGCAAAAAACTTGTACCATTTTTATCATTTTATTCTAAAAAAAGAAATTTATTCCTATCAATACGCTTTCTTGAAAGAACGCTTAGCAAAGAACTTTTGTGCGAAACTAGCGTTTCGCTACTGTATATTGAAGTGAAATAATTGTTGTAGTAGAATGACAGCGGTACACCACCAATAAAAAATTTAACTACTTTTTTGATAAAAAATATGGAACTTTTTGAAGATATTTTTATGTTTTTTTCAAAAAAGAAAAGAGCAATCATAGGATAAATTAAAAAATATTATAACTTTTTTGAAAAATATTATAACTTTTTTATAAAATTATACTTTTTTCTCTTAAAATTTTATAAAATAATCAACTTTTTTTTAAAGATGGTCTGTTTCAAAATTGCCATTCGTATATTATAATAAGGACATAAACAAAAACGGATGTAAAAAATTTTTTTAAGGGGGAAATACAAAATGAAAAAAAGAGTGTTATCTATTATTGCTATGCTGGCTATGACAGTTTCTATGGCAGCTTGTAGTTCAGGCGGCAGTGACACACCTGCTCCAACTCCAACAGAAGGAGAAGAAGGTGGCGAAGTTTCTAGTGATGCAGGTGATTTAATTACAGTTGGTTATGCACAAGTTGGTGCAGAATCTGACTGGAGAACAGCAAACACAGAATCTTTTAAATCTACTTTTACAGAAGACAAAGGCTATAAATTGATTTTTGATGACGCACAACAAAAACAAGAAAATCAAATTAAAGCAATTCGTTCTTTTATTCAACAAGATGTTGACTACATAGTAGTTGCTCCTGTTGTTGAAACAGGTTGGGAAACTGTTTTAGAAGAAGCAAAAGAAGCTGGTATTCCTGTTATTCTTTCTGACCGTATGATGCAATTATCTGATGATGAATTATATGTTGCATGGGTTGGTGGTAACTTTGTAAAAGAAGGCGAAACTTGTGGCGAATGGTTAGCAGATTATTTGGAAGCACAAGGACGTGGCTCAGAAGATATTAACATTGTAACAATTCAAGGCACTATCGGTGCATCTGCACAAGTAGGACGTACAGAAGGCTTTGGCAATATTTTAGCACAACATGACAACTGGAAAATGCTTGATATGCAATCTGGTGAATTTACACAGGCAAAAGGACAAGAAGTTATGGAATCTTTCTTAAAGAGCTATGACGACATTGATGTAGTTATTTGTGAAAACGATAATGAAGCATTTGGTGCTATCGATGCTATCAAAGCAGCAGGAAAAACTTGCGGCCCTGACGGAGATATTATTGTAGTTGGTTTTGACTCTGTAAAAGCAGCATTTGAATCTATGATAGCTGGTGATTTGAATGCAACATTTGAATGTAACCCACTTCATGGTCCACGTGTAGATGAAATCATTAAAAAATTGGAAGCAGGAGAATCTGTTGAAAAAATTCAATATGTAGATGAAGCATATTTTGATACAAGCATGGATTTAGAAACAATTTTACCAGAAAGAGCATACTAATTTAATTAGCAGCCCAGTATGAATTTGACAAATGAGAAAGTGTGGGGTCGGAATTTGGCTCCTACTCTACACTTTCTTTTTGTTTACAAAAAAGTAAGCAAAAAAATGGAAAAAAA
Source organism: uncultured Clostridia bacterium (assembly GCA_910587195.1). Taxonomy (GTDB): domain Bacteria; phylum Bacillota; class Clostridia; order Lachnospirales; family Anaerotignaceae; genus Coprocola. The sequence continues at coordinate 18,364 of CAJUKL010000031.1, forward strand.
GGTAAAAAAAGGGGGTTTGCTTTTATGGAAAAAAATTCTGTGTTGGAAATGCGAGGAATTTATAAGACCTTTCCCGGCGTAAAAGCATTGCAAAATGTAGACTTTACCCTTGAAAAAGGTGAAATACATGCCTTGATGGGGGAAAATGGTGCCGGAAAATCTACCCTAATTAAGGTATTAACAGGGGTAGAGGAGTTTGAAACAGGACAAATTATGATTGATGGAAACGATAAACCAATTATTAATCATAGTCCACAAGAAGCACAAAACAATGGAATTAGTACAGTGTATCAAGAAGTTAATCTTTGTCCTAATCTTTCTGTAGCAGAAAATCTTTTTATTGGCAGAGAACCAAAAAAAGGTGGCTTGATTGACTGGAAAACAATGAATCAAAGAGCAAGTGATTTATTGAGTAGTTTGGATATTCATGCAGATGTAACAAAAACCATTGATAATTATTCTATTGCCATTCAACAAATGATTGCAATAGCAAGAGCAGTAGATATGTCTGCAAAAGTTTTAATATTAGATGAACCAACTTCCTCCTTAGATGATAGCGAAGTAGAAAAGCTATTTCAGCTTATGACAAAACTAAAAAGGGAAGGGGTTGGCATTATTTTTGTAACCCACTTTTTGGAACAGGTTTATGCAGTTTGTGATAAAATTACAGTTTTGAGAAATGGGCAATTAGTAGGACAATTTACAACAGCAGAGTTACCACGTGTTCAACTGGTAGCAAAAATGATGGGAAAAGATTTTGATGATTTAGCTTCCATCAAAGGAGATACTGCCAAAGAATTTAGCGAAAAAGCGGAAGATATTACCATTAAAGCGGTAGGTCTTGGAAAGAGCGGATATATTAAACCGTTTGATTTAGTAATACATAAAGGGGAAGTACTTGGATTTACTGGTTTGTTAGGTTCTGGACGTTCCGAAACAGTACGTCTTTTGTATGGTGCAGAAAAAGCAGATACAGGAGAACTATTTGTAAAAGGACAAAAAGTAGTAGCAAAACATCCACTTACTTCTATGAATGCAGGTATGGCTTATTTGCCAGAAGACCGTAAAAATGAAGGAATTATTGCAGACCTTTCTGTTAGAGAAAATTTAATTTTAGCACTACAGGCAAAAAGAGGTGTATTCCATTTAATCAGTAAAAAACAGCAGGAAGAATTTACAGATAAATATATTAAAATGCTTCAGGTAAAAACGGCAAGCAGAGAAACAACTATTAAATCCCTTTCTGGCGGAAATCAACAAAAGGTAATTATTGGAAGATGGCTTTTAACAAATCCCGACTTTTTAATTTTAGATGAGCCAACAAGAGGTATTGATATTGGTACAAAAACAGAAATTCAAAAACTAGTTTTGCAGTTAGCAGAAGAAGGTATGGCAGTTGTCTTTATATCCTCCGAAATTGAAGAAATGCTTCGAACTTGTGACCGTATGGTTGTTATGAGAGATGGCGCAAAAGTAGGAGAGTTAAGTGGTGAGGATATGAATCAATCAACAATTATGTCGACCATAGCAGGGGGGCATTGAGTATGAACAATGAAAAAATTAAAAATATTACATCACAAAGGTTGTTTTTGCCAATATTCTGTCTTGTGCTGGTACTTTTGATAAATATTGTAACAACACCAAACTTTTTTTCTATCTCTATTCGTGACGGCGTGCTTTATGGTTATATTATAGACATTATCAATAGAGCTTCAGAATTAGTAATTTTGGCGATAGGCATGACATTAGTTGTATCTGCTTCCGCAGGAACAGATATTTCCGTTGGTGCTATTATGGCAGTAAGTGCAGCTGTTTGTTGTAATATTTTGAGTGGTGGCGAAAGAGCAGCAACAGAATATGCAAATCCATTAATATTAGGATTTTTAGCAGCAATTATTGTAGGTGTTTTAATCGGTTGCTTTAACGGTTTTTTAGTAGCAAAATTAAATATACAACCCATGGTTGCAACATTGATTATGTTTACAGCTGGACGTGGTATTGCACAATTAATTACAGATGGACAAATTACTTATGTTCGTGTAGATAGTTATAGAGTATTAGGCGCATCTTTTGATGGAATCCCCATTCCAACACCATTTATTGTAGCAGCAATTATGGTTGCATTTACAGCATTGCTCTTAAGCAAAACGGCGTTAGGAATGTATATCCAATCTGTTGGTATTAACAAAAAAGCATCTAGCTTTATTGGAATTAAATCCATTTTTATTATCTTTTTAACCTATGCTTATTGTGGTTTTTGTTCTGGGCTTGCAGGCTTAATTGCATCTAGCCGTATTTATTCCGCAGACGCAAACAATATTGGTTTAAACATGGAACTTGATGCTATTTTAGCAGTTGCGATTGGTGGCAATTCTTTGGCAGGTGGTAAATTTTCCATTGCAGGTTCTGTCATTGGTGCCTATACAATACAGGCATTGACAACAACACTTTATGCAATGCACGTTTCTTCTGACCAAGTGCCAGTTTATAAAGCAATCGTTGTTGTAATTATTGTAGCATTGCAATCACCAGGTTTTGCAAGATGGAGAAAAAATTTGGCAAAAAAGAAAAGTATGAATATTTCTCAAAAGGAGGCGGCTTAATATGAAAAATAAAAAACAATTAAATCAAACGAGCTTCCTTTTAATAATTACGATTGTACTATTTTTTGTAATGTATGGTATTGGTTGTGTTTTATTTAATGCACAAGGTTTTTCAAAAACACAAAACTTTTTAAATCTATTTATTTCCAATGCAGGCTTAATTGTCATAGGAATTGGTATGACAGTTGTTATGATTACAGGAGGTATTGACATTAGTGTTGGTTCTTTTGTTGCCATGGGATGTATGATGTTAGCCTACATGATGGAAAAGGGGAATATTGGTGCTGTTCCCGCAGTTTTGATTGTATTAGTAACAGGGATTGTATTTGGATTAGTACAAGGATTTTTGGTTGCCTATATGGATATACAGCCATTTATTGTAACATTAGCAGGTATGTTTTTTGCAAGAGGTATGACAGCCATTATTTCAAAAGACATGATTAGTATTACCAATGCTACCTTTATGGCATGGGCAAAAGCAAGAATTTATTTACCATTTGGTGGATATTACAATAAAAAAGGTGTTTTAATACAGCCTTATATTTATCCTACCGTTGTTATTGCAATTGTGCTTTTGATAGCTGCTTTTATTATGCTAAAATACACAAAATTTGGAAGAAGTATTTATGCAGTTGGTGGCAATGAACAATCTGCATTGATGTTAGGTTTGAATGTCAGAAAAGTAAAATTAAAAGCCTATGTATTAGATGGATTTTTATGTGGTGTTGGCAGTATTTTATTCTGTTTAAATACCCTAGGTGGTTTCGTAGAACAGGCGAAAGGTTTTGAAATGGACGCAATCGCATCTTCTGTTATCGGTGGTACACTGTTGACGGGCGGTGTTGGTAATGTTATTGGTACCTTATTTGGTGTATTGATTAAAGCAACGATTGAAGCATTTATTACCTTCCAAGGAACACTTTCTTCATGGTGGACACGTATTACGATTGCAGCATTGCTTTGCTTCTTTATCGTATTACAATCCGTACTTTCTATGATGAAAACCAAAAAGCAGTAAAAATCCTTCCTTTCTTGAAAGAAAGGAAGCGAAAGAACTTTAATGCGAAACTTTGTTTCGCCATTGCACAATAAAGTGGAATAAGATTTATAAAGGAATGACAACCGAAAGAAAAAATAGAAAAATAAAAGTATTAGCTTTATAGAGCTCTTTCGGTTTCTTTCTTTTAAAAAGGAACAAAAAATAGAGGAGGAATAGACTATGAAAAAATATCAGTTTTGGTTTTGCACAGGTTCTCAAGATTTGTATGGTGACACATGTTTAGAGCATGTAGCACAACATTCCAAAATAATTGTAGAAGAATTAAATAAGAGTGGAAATTTGCCTTTTGAAGTGGTTTGGAAACCTACCTTAATTACAAATGAAGTAATTCGTAAAACATTGAACGAAGCAAATGCAGATGAAAATTGTGCAGGTGTTATTACATGGATGCATACTTTTTCTCCTGCAAAAAGTTGGATATTAGGCTTGCAGGAATATAGAAAACCACTTTGTCATTTACATACACAATTTAATCAGGAAATTCCTTATGATGAAATTGATATGGACTTTATGAATGAAAATCAGTCTGCACATGGTGGTAGAGAATATGGACATATTGTAAGCCGTATGGGGATTGAAAGAAAAGTAATTGTAGGACATTGGGCAGATGAAGCTGTACAAAAACAATTGGCAAGCTGGCAAAGAACAGCAATTGGTGTTATGGAATCCTCTCATATTAGAGTAATGCGTATAGCAGATAATATGAGAAATGTGGCTGTTACAGAAGGCGATAAAGTAGAAGCACAAATTAAATTTGGCTGGGAAGTAGACGCTTATCCAGTGAATGAAATTGTAGAAGCAGTTAATGCTGTGTCCAAAGGTGATACAGATACATTGGTAGAAGAATACTATGATAAATATGAAATTTTGTTAGAAGGCAGAGATGAAAAAGAATTTAGAGAACATGCAGCAGTACAAGCACAAATTGAAATCGGTTTTGAAAGATTTTTAAAAGAAAAAGAGTATCATGCTATTGTTACCCATTTTGGTGACTTGGGCGGCTTGAAACAACTTCCCGGTTTAGCAATTCAAAGATTGATGGAAAAAGGCTATGGCTTTGGTGCAGAAGGTGACTGGAAAACAGCAGCAATGGTTCGCTTGATGAAAATTATGACAGAAGGCATAAAAGATGCAAAAGGCACAACCTTTTTTGAAGATTATACCTATAATTTGATAAAAGGAAAAGAGGGAATTTTGCAGGCGCATATGTTAGAAATTTGTCCTAGTATTGCAGATGGTAAAATTTCCATTAAAGAATGTCCACTTAGCATGGGAAATCGTGAGGACCCTGCAAGATTAGTCTTTACTGCCAAAGAAGGACATGGCGTTGCCACTTCTTTGATTGATTTGGGAGATAGATTCCGCTTAATTATTAACGATGTCAATGTAAAAAAAGCAGAAAAACATATGCCAAAATTGCCAGTTGCAACTGCCTTCTGGACACCAGAACCAAACCTTGAAATTGGTGCAGCAGCTTGGATTTATGCAGGTGGAGCACATCATACAGCATTTTCTTATGATTTGACAGCAGAACAAATGGGAGATTGGGCAGCTTGTATGGGTATTGAAGCTGTTTATATTGATAAAGATACCAATATCCGCCAATTTAGAAATGAATTGAAATGGAATGATATGTATTATAAACTCCGCTAAGAAAGGAGAAATATCCTATGATAAAAGAAAGTATTTTACAGGGCAATACCGCACTTGGAATTGAATTAGGCTCTACTAGAATCAAAGCGGTTTTGATAGATGAAACAAAAACACCTATTGCACAGGGTAGTTATGAATGGGAAAATCGCTTGGAAAATAATATCTGGACATATTCCATGGAAGATATTATGACAGGTTTAAAAGAATGTTATAGCGATTTAGCAAAGGATGTAAAGCAAAAATATGATGTTGTATTAAAAAAAATAGGCTCCATTGGAATTAGTGCTATGATGCATGGCTATATGGCTTTTGATAGCAAGGGAGAATTATTAGTCCCCTTCAGAACATGGAGAAATACCATGACACAACAGGCAGCAGAAAAATTAACAACATTATTTCAATATAATATTCCACAAAGATGGAGCATTGCACATTTGTATCAAGCAATTTTAAATGAAGAACCCCATATTTCTAAAATTGATTTTTTAACAACATTAGCTGGTTTTATCCATTTTAAATTGACAGGGAAAAAAGTATTAGGTGTAGGAGATGCTTCTGGAATGTTTCCGATTGATAGTACTACTAATACTTATTATGATAATATGGTAAAACAGTTTGATGATTTGATTGCAGAAAAAAAATTCAAATGGAAATTAAAGGATATTTTACCAAAAGTTTTAGTGGCAGGAGAACAAGCAGGCATATTGACAGAAGAAGGTGCAAAATTATTAGATACTTCTGGCAATTTACAAGCAGGAATTCCACTTTGTCCGCCAGAAGGTGATGCTGGAACAGGTATGACTGCTACAAATAGTGTTGCTGTTCGTACAGGTAATGTTTCTGCTGGTACTTCTGTATTTGCTATGGTCGTTTTGGAAAAAGAATTATCAAAAGTATATCCGGAAATTGATTTAGTAACAACACCAACAGGTCATTTAGTGGGCATGGTACATTGTAATAACTGTACTTCTGACTTAAACGCTTGGGTAAATTTATTTCAAGAATATGGCGAAATGATGGGCTTAAAAGCAGATAAAAATGATATTTTTGCAGCATTATATAATAAAGCCTTAGAAGGAGATGCAGATTGTGGTGGATTGCTTTCTTACTGCTATCTTTCTGGGGAACCAATTACAGAATTAGAAGAAGGCAGACCACTTTTTACAAGAATGCCAGATAGTAAATTTCATTTATCAAATTTTATGAGAACTCATTTATATAGTTCTTTAGCAACCTTAAAAATAGGATTGGATATTTTATTTAAACAAGAAGGAGTTACACTAGACAATCTGATGGGACACGGTGGACTTTTTAAAACAAAAGGTGTTGGACAAAAAATTATGGCAGCAGCGGCTTCTGTACCGGTTTCTGTTATGGAAACAGCAGGAGAAGGTGGTGCGTGGGGCATTGCATTATTAGCAGACTATATGAAACAAAAACAAACGGGTGAAACATTAGAGCAGTATCTCAATACAAAAGTATTTGTTGACAGTGATGCAGTAACAATAGCACCTGATAAAAAAGACAGTGAAGGTTTTGATAAATTTATTTCCTTATATCAAAAAGGTTTGGCAATCGAAAAAGCAGCAGTAGAAGCAATGAAATGATAAGGGTGATATTATGTTGGAACAATTAAAACAGGAAGTTTATGAAGCAAATATGCTTTTACCAAAATATGGTTTAGTTACATTTACATGGGGAAATGTTTCTGCTATTGACAGAGAAAAAGGCTTATTTGTAATTAAGCCATCTGGTGTAGATTATGAAAAGATGAAAGCAGAAGATATGGTAGTAATGGATTTAAAAGGGAACAAGGTAGAAGGAAAATTAAATCCATCTTCTGATACCAAAACACATTTAGTATTATACAATCGTTTCCCAGATATTGGTGGAATTGTACATACCCATAGCACCTGGGCAACTTCTTGGGCACAATCTGGAAAAGTGATTCCTTGCTATGGCACAACCCATGCAGATTATATTTATGGAGAAGTACCCTGTGCCAGAAATTTAACCACAAGAGAAATTGAAGAAGATTATGAATACAATACTGGTGTGCTGATAGCAGATTTATTTGAGAAAAAAAAGATAGACCCCAAAGCAGTGCCTTGTGTGCTTTGTAAAAATCATGGGCCTTTTGCTTGGGGAAAAAATGCAAAAGATGCAGTACATAATGCTGTTGTATTGGAAGAAGTAGCAAAAATGGCAGCACAATGCGAATGGATAAATCAAGAAGTCAAGCCAGCTCCTTTTTATTTGCAACAGAAGCATTATATGAGAAAACATGGTCCAAATGCTTACTATGGACAGTAACATTTTTTGACGCTTTCTTGAAAGAAAGCTTAGCAAAGAACTTTGACTTTGTTCAACAGAAAATGAACAAAGCTTTAAGTGAAATGCACACTGTAGGCAATCGGAAAAAAATCTTTCATTTTGTTCTGTTAGCAAAAGATAAAGTTTTTTGTCCAACTTTTTTTCAAAAAAGTTGGTGAAAGAAAGCTTAGCAAAGAACTTTGACTTTGTTCAACAGAAAATGAACAAAGCTTTAAGTGAAATGCACACTGTAGGCAATCGGAAAAAAATCTTTCATTTTGTTCTGTTAGCAAAAGATAAAGTTTTTTGTCCAACTTTTTTTCAAAAAAGTTGGTGAAAGAAAGCTTAGCAAAGAACTTTGACTTTGTTCAACAGAAAATGAACAAAGCTTTAAGTGAAATGCACACTGTAGGCAATCGGAAAAAAATCTTTCATTTTGTTCTGTTAGCAAAAGATAAAGTTTTTTATCCAACTTTTTTTCAAAAAAGTTGGTGAAAGAAAGCTTAGCAAAGAATTTTGACTTTGTTCAACAGAAAATGAACAAAGCTTTAAGTAAAATGCACACTGTAGGCAATCGGAAAAAGGTTTAGAACTTATTCCATATGCAAAGGTAAAAGTTTTTGGTTAAGCTTTTTTCAAAAAGCTTGTAGGAGTTTGAGGGCAATGCCCTCAAGGTTTTTTAACAAACTGAAAACCTTGAGAAATTATCTCAAGGTTTTTCTTTTTATGTATCAGATTCTACAGTTTCTAATTTAAAAATTACAGGTCTTAATCCATCATTGCAGGTACAAATTGCAACACCTGGTTTTCTAACCCATACGCCACCATAGATAAGTTCGTTTTCTGCACCATGTGCTAAAGCAAAAACATATTGAAAAATTCCTTTCCATGCTTCATCACAAAGTCCTTCAGGTTTTTCATAACTTGTATAAAATACTTGTCCTTCTTCTTGCAGTGGACAGGAAGTAAATCCTTCTACTGCATATTCTTTCACTAAATCTTCATTCAATGTTTTCTTTAATACGGTAATTTTTACTTGTTTCATTTTTTTCCTCCTCTACCAACAATTATATCTAGTGTAACATCAAAATGACATAATTTCAATAAAAAGAGAAATTTAATTTAGGAAAATTGTATAGAATTTTAAATTAAATTTAGGAATTTTATGATTAAAAAAAGAAAAAAAAATAATTTTTGACAATTTATACAAAAAAGATTATACTGTAACAAAGGAGATGAAAAAATATGGTAAAAGAGATTTTATTATTAGGAAACACTGCCTTATATCAAACAAGTGAAGAAGTGCAAAAAGGAGAAGATTTAACAGAACTAATACAAAATTTACATGACACTTTAATGGATTATAGAAAAAAATATCATGCAGGACGTGCGATTGCTGCTCCTCAAATTGGCGTTCGAAAAAGAGTAATCTATTTTTATGTTGACCGTGCCATTACTTTTATCAATCCAGTATTGACTTTCCCAGATGATGAAAAAATAGAAATTTTAGATGATTGTATGTCCTTTCCTAATTTATTGGTAAAAGTAATGAGATATAAAAGATGTACCATTACCTATAAAACGCCAGAATGGAAAGAAGAAAAAATGGAATTAGAAGGGGATTTATCCGAACTTTTGCAACATGAGTATGACCATTTAGATGGAATCCTTGCTACGATGCGCGTCATAGATAACCGTTCTTTTATTTTTAAAAAGTGACATACTCCCACCGCCTATGCTAACGCATAGAGGCGGGGGCTTCTCGTTC
>CAJUKL010000032.1 GCA_910587195.1 uncultured Clostridia bacterium
TGCAAAACTTCGTTTTGCTGCTGTGTGTTGGAGTTGAAAAGTTACTATAGTTGAACAACAACAAAGCACCATCCGTTAAAAATTTTTGTTCTGTCCCGTTTGTAAAAGGAAAAGTTTTTGCTCAAACTTTTTCAAAAAGCTTGTAAGGGTTTGGGTTGCAAAACGTCCGGTGGACGTTTGTTCTGCAACGACCGGAATGAAATGGAGACCAAAGTTCCCAAGGTTTTTTACATTTGTAAATATGAAAGAATAATATATTATTTTTTAGGCGGTCTAGGGCCTTCAAATTGGTAATAGTCTGTTTTAATACGACCATTAAACAATTTTCTTTTTTTGTCTGCTTTTCTGCCAAAAAGACTTTCAAAATATTCCATAGATGTAATAAAATAAGAAGACCAAGTTTTATTATCTTTCATCAATTCTCCTAATGCTCTATACATTTGTTCTACCTCTTTGAGTTCTCCAATTCGTTCTCCATAAGGTGGATTGGCAATTAAAACACCATATTTTCCGGGTAGTTTTATATCAAAACAAGATTTTGTTTCAAATTGTATACAGTCGTCTACCCCTGCTTTGATAGCATTTTCTTTTGCTAATGCAATCGCATTTTCATCAATATCACTTCCATAAATTTCAGGCATAACATCATATTGAATTGCTTGATAAGCCTCAATTCTCGCTTCTTTCCATATTTTTTTACCAATTCTTTCCCATTCTTCAGAAGCAAATTTTCTGTTTAATCCGGGCGCAATATTTCTAGCTAACATAGCGGCTTCAATAGGGATGGTGCCAGAACCACAAAATGGGTCTAAAAGGATACGGTCTTTTTTCCAAAAACTTAGTTGTACCATAGCAGAAGCTAAGGTTTCTTTTAAAGGCGCAACCATGGCATTTTCCCGGTATCCTCTTTTATGAAGTCCAGAGCCAGAAGTATCAATTGCTAAAGTAACAACATCTTTTAAAATACCAACTTGTATAGTATAAGATGCACCTGTTTCATCAAACCAATCTGTATGATATGTTTGTTTTAATTTTTCTACAATCGCTTTTTTTACAATAGCTTGACAATCTGGAACACTAAAGAGGGTAGATTTTACAGATTTTCCGATAACCGTAAATTTTCCATCTTCTGGAATCCATTCTGCCCAAGGGAGTGCTTTTGTTTGTTCAAAAAGTTCGTCAAATGTTACAGCAGTAAAGCTACCCATTTTAATCCAAACACGTCCTGCACAGCGTAACCAAAGATTTGCTTTTGCAATCGTCACTTCATCTCCTGTAAATTCTACCCTGCCATCATATGTTTTTATATTTTTAAAACCTAATGCAATGGCTTCTCTTTTTAAAACAGCTTCTAAACCAAAGGTGGAAGAAGCAATGAAATTAATATTTGACATAGTATTCTCCATTCTTATCTTTAATTAAAAATTCTTACAAATTAATTATACCAGAATTACTAAAGATATGGGATAGAACTTGCAAAAAAAATAAAAAAAATGTATAGTATTAAAAATACAATAGAAAGAAATGAGGGAAAAAATGTATCATTTATTAAAATTAGAAGGCAGAGCAAAAAGAGGAGAATTTTATACTCCGCATGGAGTGATACAAACGCCTGTCTTTATGAATGTTGGCACGATTGCAGCCATTAAAGGCGCTGTTTCTTCAGAAGATTTAGAAAGAGTTCATTGCCAAGTAGAGTTATCAAATACGTATCATTTACACGTTCGTCCGGGAGATGAAATTGTAAAAAAATTAGGTGGACTGCATAAATTTATGGTTTGGGAAAAACCTATTTTAACAGATTCTGGTGGGTTTCAAGTATTTTCTTTAACTTCTTTAAGAAAAATAAAAGAGGAAGGTGTTTATTTTTCTTCTCATGTAGATGGCAGAAAAATTTTTATGGGGCCAGAACAAAGTATGCAAATACAATCTAATTTAGCATCTACTATTGCGATGGCATTTGATGAATGTATTGGTATTCCTGCGGAAAGGGAATATGTACAAAATTCTGTCGATAGAACAACAAGATGGTTAGAACGCTGTAAAAAAGCACTTTACGCATTAAATCAAAAAGAAGATACCATCAATAAACAGCAAATGCTTTTCGGAATTAATCAAGGAGCAGTTTATGAAGATATTCGCATTGAACATGCAAAAAGAATTTCTGATATGGATTTAGATGGTTATGCCATAGGTGGGCTTGCTGTAGGAGAAACACATGCAGAAATGTATCATATTTTAGAGGAAGTGGTGCCTTATTTACCACAAAATAAACCTACTTATTTAATGGGGGTAGGAACACCAGAAAATATACTAGAAGCAGTGGAAAGAGGTGTTGACTTTTTTGATTGTGTACTTCCTTCCAGAAATGGCCGTCATGCACATGTCTATACCAATGCAGGAAAAATTAACTTGTTAAATGCAAAATATGAATTAGATGATGCACCAATTGCACATGATTGCGGTTGTCCAGCTTGTCAAAGATATTCCAGAGCCTATATCCGTCATTTGTTTAAGGCAAAGGAAATGCTTGCCATGCGTTTGTGTGTACTTCATAATCTTTACTTTTTTAATACTATGATGGAAGAAATTAGAACTGCACTAGAAGAAGGAAGATTTGCGCAATATAAAAAGCAAAAATTAGAAGGATTTCAACAATTACAGGAAGAAAGAACAAAAAGATGAAAGAATTTATTTTTTTAGCAGTTGCAGAAAATGTTCTTTCTATTTTACAAAATAAAGAACAAAAAAAGATTGCACAAAATGCAATATTAGATTGTTGGAATTGGATAGAAACAAAGGAAAAAGAGGGAGATTATTTTTATGGACTACTTGACCATGAGGATAGAGGACTGGTTTTATTTCAAGAAAGTACCTATTATAAAAAAGAAATCTATGCTTGGAATTGTATAATAGATGCAGTTGCTTATTTTTCTAAAAAAGCATATGAATTTAATTTTTTTCCGCAAGCAATAGAAATCATAGATGATACTTTAATAGAACATTCCATTGAAAATTTTTTGAAATGCAATAAAAATGCAGCCTGTTTTATTGATAATGTCATAAAAATCTGTATAGACATAACAGATATAAAAATGCTTAAAAAGAAACTGTCACAGCTTTTTTAAAAAAGGAGCAAAAATATGTTATTAAAGTATAGGGAAATGAAAGAAGCTGTATTTAATTCCTATAAAAGTTTATATGACAAATTTCATTATACACCAAAAGATGTTGTATTTGCTACCATAGGAGAGTATGATTTTTATAAAAATTTTTCTCAGATAGATGAAATTATTATTTTTATCAATTTTGCACTTATTTTTTTTGAAAATCAAAATAATTTTAACTTTATAAGAGAAAAACTAATAGAACTTGTAAAAGAGGAGCATTTGGAATATTATAAAAAAGAACTCAAGGAAGAATTTGGAGAATTTATTTGTGATGTAACAAAGGTAAAAGAAATATTACAATAATAATTTTAGCCATAGTTTTTTAAAAGCTATGGCTAAATTGTTAGAAAGGCTTGAGCAAAAACTTTTTCTTTTGCGAATGGAACAGAACGAAAGTTTTTGCCCATGGTGCTCCGTTGCCGTTCCTCTAAAGCAGCTGTTCAACTTCAAAGTACAGTCGTCAAAGTTCTTTGCTTTTTTTCAAGAAAGCGTTGTGCTATATTTAGAAAATGGGAAAGGGTATCTAAAAAGATATGCTCTTTTATTAAAAATTTTATGGAAAAATAATGTTGTATTTTTATGCCATTCTCTTTAAAATAGATAAAATAAGGAAGCTCATAAACAAGAAAGGGTGAAGCATATGCAAGAAAAAATTTCCATCGTAGAACTTTATGGCACAAATGTATTTAACGATGCCCAAATGAGGGAACATCTGCCAAAAAGAATTTACAAGGAACTGCAACAAACCATTGAAGAAGGAGCAGAGTTAAATGCTTCTGTCGCAGAAGTGGTTGCAAATGCCATGAAAGACTGGGCAATGGAAAGAGGTGCAACACATTTTACACATTGGTTTCAACCTATGACAGGAATTACAGCAGAAAAACATGATTCTTTTTTGACCGTAAACAACGGAAAAGCAATTACTGAATTTTCTGGAAAAGAATTGATAAAAGGGGAATCAGATGCCTCATCTTTTCCTTCCGGTGGGTTGCGTGCTACCTTTGAAGCAAGAGGATATACTGCATGGGATTGTACTTCTCCCGCATTTTTAAGAGAGGATTCTGCTGGTGTGACACTTTGTATTCCAACCGCTTTTTGCTCTTATACAGGAGAGGCTTTAGACAAAAAAACGCCTTTGCTTCGCTCTGTGGAAGCAATCAACAAACAGGCTTTAAGAGTATTACGCCTTTTTGGAAATACAACTTCTAAAAAAATTAACATTTATGCAGGTGCCGAACAAGAATATTTTTTAATTGATAGAAAATTATATAAAAAAAGAAAAGACTTAATTTTTACCGGCAGAACACTTTTTGGTGCGGCTCCTCCAAAAGGGCAGGAATTAGATGACCACTATTTTGGCAGCATCAAAGAAAGAATTGCAAATTTTATGAAAGAATTAAATACAGAATTGTGGAAAATGGGTGTTTCTGCAAAAACACAGCACAATGAAGTTGCCCCCGCACAACATGAACTTGCTTTAATTTATGATACTTGCAACATTGCAACAGACCACAATCAGCTTGTTATGAAATCTATGAAAAGAATTGCAAGCCATCATGGATTAGCTTGTCTATTACATGAAAAACCATTTGCTGGTGTCAATGGCAGTGGCAAACATAATAACTGGTCTATGGGAACAGATGACGGACAAAACTTATTAGACCCCGGCAAAACACCACATGAAAATGCACAATTTTTATTGTTTTTAGTGGCAATCATTAAAGCCGTTAATTTGAATGCAGCATTAATTCGTCATTCAGCATCGAATCCAGGAAATGACCACAGACTGGGTGCTGGAGAAGCTCCTCCTGCTATTGTTTCTATTTTTTTGGGCGACCAATTAACAGATATTTTTGAGCAAATTGAACATGGAGAAGCTACATCTAGCATACAGGGCGGCAAAATGAAAGTTGGTGTTAATACGCTGCCAATTTTAAAAAAGGATGCTACTGACAGAAACAGAACTTCTCCTTTTGCTTTTACAGGCAATAAATTCGAATTTCGTATGGTACCTTCTTCTGGCTCTATCTCTGGCCCTAATTTTGTTTTAAACACTGTGGTTGCAGATGTTTTAAAAGAATTTGCAGATGAGTTGGAAAAAGCAGAAGATTTTACAACAGCCGTACATGATTTAATTCATAAAACATACGTGGAACATAAAAAGGTTATCTTTAATGGCAATGGATATTCCGAAGAATGGATTGAAGAAGCAGCAAAACGAGGTTTGCCCAATTTACCAACAATGGTAGATGCAATCCCTGCGCTGACTTCCAAGCAAACAGTTGAAATATTTGAGCGTCATAAGGTGCTGAGTCATTTGGAATTGCAGTCAAGAGCAGAAATTCACTATGAATCTTACATTAAACAAATTAATATTGAAGCAAGAACAATGATAGATATTGCATCAAAACAAATTTTGCCAGCAGTTATAAAATATAAAAGTCATGTAGCAAAATCGTTACAGATTATTAAAGAAGTGGGTGGAGATGCCAGTGTAGAACAAAAATTATTACAGGATATTACAGAAAATGTAAAACTATTTTATCATAATTTACAGGTATTGGAAGAACAAACAGAAAAAGCCCATCTTTTACAGGGCGATAATCAGGAACAGGCAATTTTTTACAGAGATTATGTTGCCAAAGCAATGGAAGAAGTAAGAAAACCTGCAGATGCGCTGGAAATGCTTGTAGATGAAGATATTTGGCCATTTCCAACTTACGGAGAATTATTATTTAATATCTAAACTTTTAAGCCTTTATCCCCAAAAGATAAAGGCTTTTTTTATAAAAAATAAGTTATAAAAATAAAGGGATTCTTTTTTCTATTGTCTGACAAAATACATCGAACAAAATACAAGATGCTCCTTTCTTATTGTATACAAGCCACGAAATTACTTTCTTTTTGTTTTTAGCAAAGAAAATAAAACGCTTTTTTTGTCTAACAACATAAGGATTTTTTTGGTAAATATCTCAAAAAATATGTAACATTATACAAATTATTTTATAATTTATTTTAGAAATTATCAGATATAACATATCCTTTTTTTATTTTTTTAAAAAAATAAAAAAAATGCAAAAAAATCATTGCTTTATTGTGCATATTGAGTTATAATAAAACCAGAAAAGGAATTTATAGAAAAATGTATTAAAATATATACAATATTTGATTTTTATATTATGCAACTTTAATATGTTAAATTGCACCAATATGCAATTCTTACAAAAATATAAAAATCTTTTTCTATTTGTAACTCTATCATTAGGAGGTAAAAATTATGGTATCAGACAACAATGATAGCAAAAGAGTTACCATAATTACAGGGCATTATGGCAGCGGTAAAACTGAATTTGCTGTGAATTATGCTGTAAAATTAAAACAGTCTTCTCCCAAAGTCACCCTTGGTGATTTGGATATTGTAAATGTATACTTTCGCTCCAGAGAGAGAAAAAAAGAATTAGAAGAATTAGGTATTCATGTGATTTCTTCTAATTTGGAAGGTGACAGTGTGGATATTCCTGCTGTAGCGGCAATCGATTCTCCTGTCAGAGATAAATCAACAAAATATTTAGTTGATTTAGGTGGGAATGATGTTGGCACAATGGTGCTTGGCAGATTGAAACCTCTCTTGGACAGCGAGGAAACAGACTTTTTTATGGTTGTTAATGTAAATCGTCCGGATACCTCATCCCCAGAAGGTATTTTGGAAGAAATGAAAAGTCTGGAAGATGCTTCTGGTTTACGTGTGACAGGGTTTATTAACAACACAAACCTTATCCGTGAAACAACAGCAGAAAATATTGCAATGGGAGATAAAATACTCAAAGAGGCCAGCCGGCTGTCTGGAGTACCAATCAAGTATACAACCTACGTGGAAGAAGTGGTTAAGGATACGCAAAACTTCCCAGATGATTTGGGCGGTGAGCTTTTTCCTCTGAAGTTTTATATGAGAAAAGATTGGATGTAGGTAAAAATAATGGAGGTGTATCAAAAATGGCAAAAGGCAAAATAACAATTGACGAGAACATTTGTAAGGGCTGTGAATTGTGTGTTTCTGTTTGTCCTAAAAAAGTATTGAAATTATCAGAAACAAGAATTAACGAAGCAGGCTATAACCCAGCAGAAGTAGTAAATGATGAGTGTATTGCTTGTACGAGCTGCGCAAGAATGTGTCCAGATTCAGCAATTACAGTAGAAAAAATAGGTTAAGGGAGGAGGATTTTAATATGGCAAAGGTATTGATGAAAGGCAATGAAGCGATTGGAAAGGCGGCTATCGAAGCAGGTTGTAAATTCTTTTTCGGTTATCCTATTACACCACAAAGCGAATTGCCAGAATATTTATCTGACGAATTACCAAAAGTAGGCGGTACTTTCGTTCAGGCAGAAAGTGAATTAGCAGCAATTAACATGGTATATGGTGCAGCAGCAGCAGGTGCCAGAGTATTAACAAGTTCCTCTTCTCCAGGACTCGCTTTAAAACAAGAAGGAATTGGCTATATCACAAACGCTGATTTGCCAGCCGTTGTTGTAAATATGATGCGTGGTGGCCCAGGTCTTGGTACTATTCAACCAGGTCAGGCTGACTACCATATGTGCGTAAAAGGTGGCTCTAATGGTGACTATCACAATATCGTTTTAGCACCAGCTTCTGTACAAGAAGCAGTAGACATGGTTATGGACGCTTTTGATTTAGCTGATTTTTATAGAACTCCAGTTATGATTCTTTCTGATGGCTTGATTGGTCAAATGATGGAGCCAGTTGAATTTAACTATTCTCCTAAAAAAGATTTGCCTTCTAAAGATGCTTGGGCATTAAAAGGAAAAGGCAACGGCGAAAAACACATGATTGTAAACTTAAACATGGACGCTGAAGATTGCGAAAATCACAACATCGCATTGCAGAAAAAATATGACATTATTGAAGCAGACGAACAAAGCTGGGAAGAATATTGCATGGATGATGCAGAATATGCTTTCGTTTCCTATGGTACTTCCTCCAGAATTGTAAAATCTTCTGTTGATACTTTAAGAGCAGCAGGTTACAAAGTTGGTTTGATTCGTCCAAAAACATTGTATCCATTCCCTGTAAAAGCTTTCCAAAGAGATACTATCAAAAAATATCTTGATGTTGAAATGAGCATGGGACAAATGGCAGATGATGTAAAACTTGCTTGCAATGATAAAAACAAAGTTGTATTCTACGGCAGAACTGGTGGTATTATTTTAACTCCAGAAGAAGTTGTTGAATTTGGTAAATCTGTAATGGGAGGTGACAAATAATGTCAGTTGTATACGAAAAATCTAAAGCTTTAACAGATGTAAAATTGCATTATTGCCCTGGTTGCGCACATGGTATCGTACATAAATTATTGGCAGAATGTTTGGAAGAAATGGGTGAAACCGGAAACGCAATCGCTTGCGTACCTGTTGGTTGTGCCGTTATGGCAAATAAATATTTTAACTTTGACGCAATTCAATGTGCACATGGTAGAGCACCCGCTACTGCAACTGGTATTAAAAGAGTTGACCCTAGCAAAATGGTAATCACATATCAAGGTGATGGTGACTTGGCTTCTATTGGTACTTGTGAAATCGTTCATGCAGCAGCTAGAGGTGAAAAAGTTACAACTATTTTTATTAACAATGGTATTTATGGTATGACAGGCGGTCAAATGGCTCCTACGACATTACCTGGTATGAAAGCAACTACAGCTAAAAAGGGTAGAGATGTAAAAATACAAGGTAATCCTATTCGTGTGAGCGAAATGCTTGCAACATTAGACGGCCCTGCTTATATAGAAAGAGTTAGTGTGACAACCCCTGGACAGGTAGCACAAGCAAAAAAAGCAATTATGAAAGCTTTAAAAGTACAAAAAGAAGGTCTTGGCTTCGGATTTGTTGAAGTTGTTTCAAGCTGTCCTACAAACTGGGGATTAACACCAGTAAAAGCGATGGAATATGTAAGAGAAAAAATGATTCCTTACTATCCTCTTGGCGTATTTAAAGATCTTACAGGGGAGGGAAAATAATATGAGTACACAAAGAGTATGTTGTGCAGGTTTCGGTGGTCAAGGTGTTTTAAGTATGGGCAAATTGCTTGCTTATGCTGGCATGCTTGAGGGAAAAGAAGTTTCATGGTGCCCTTCTTATGGTCCTGAAATGCGTGGTGGTACAGCAAACTGCTCCATCGTTGTATCTGATGAGCCAGTTGGTTCTCCAGTGATTACAGCAGATGCTACAGCTTCCATCGTTATGAATCAACCATCCTATGATAAATTTGTTGAAATCGTTGGAGCAGGTGGCACTATCATCTTAAATTCTAGCTTGATTGAATCTAAAGTAGAACGTACAGATGTAAAAGCATATTATGTTCCTGCAAACGACATTGCAAAAGATTTAGGCAATCCTAAATTAGCAAATATCGTTTTATTAGGTGCATTGTTAGAAGTTGACAAAACAGTATCAGAACAAGCTGTTTTGGATGCATTTACAAAAGTATTTGGTGAAAATAAAGCAAAATTTATTCCTATTAATAAAGAAGCTCTTGCAAAAGGCGCTGAATTTGTAAAAGCGCAACAATAATAATCCTTTTATCAAAACCGACTTTTAAAACTGTCACAGTTATCTGTGGCAGTTTTTTGTCTTGTATCTTTTTATAGAAAACGGTATACTGAAAAAAGATAGGAGGCGTTATTTTTGGAAAAAAAGAGAACAGAATTATTTTTATTAACTTCATTTTTTTGTTTTTGTGTTGTATTAATTCATACTTCCTCTGAAGGAGTGGCAAAATTACCAGTAGAAAGTGAATGGCATAAACTATTTTTTATGTTTAACAAAGCACTTTCTTTTGTAGTACCTGGATTTGTGTTTTTAAGCGGTCTGAAATTAACTTCTTGTTATCAAAAAAAAACATTTTCCTTTTTTCCCTTTCTTAAAAGAAGAATTTTAAAAATATTGCTTCCTTACTCTTTTTGGTATATTGTTTATTATAAGTTTTTGACTTCTACCGGATTTATAGAACCAAAAAATATACAACAACATATTTTTTCCTTTATTATGGGGGATTTAGTATCACCATTTTATTTTATAACCATTATTTTTCAATTTTATCTCTTATTTGGTATTATTTTAACCTTTTTTAAAAAATACAAATACTTTTTTATGGGCTGTATTGTTTTACAATATCTATATTTTAGATATATTTTTTTGCCTTATGATGACCGATTTTTTATGAGTTATTTTATTTATTTTGCGTTGGGCTGCGTTTGCGCAAAAAATGACATTTTTACTAAAAAAATAAGTAAATATTGGATTTATCCTTGCTTTATCTTTTTTACTTATTGGCATGTTACACACGCATACGCTGCAAATATAGAAGGTGTCATTTATTATCACTGGAAAATATTTACTTGTTTATTTTCTATCAGTGCGATTGCGGCATTTTATCATTTTTCTTGCGTTATGACACAAGTATTACCCTCGCTTACTATTTTTAAAGCTATGGAAGAATGTAGTTTTTATATTTTTTTAAGTCATTGTTATTTTTTATATCTTTGTAATGAATATTGGTTTCAAATAGGAATGGATTCTATTTTGCGCAAATTTGTTTATAATTCTATTCTTGTTTTTTTGGGTTCCTTTTTTCTGTCATTTCTTTATGTTTTTGGCAAAAAGAAATGGTATTCCATAAAGAAAAAAATATGATATAATAAAGCCACACGGATTTTAGGAGGGATTTTTTTTGTCAAAAAACAAAGTAAAAATTATGATTGATAATAAGCCGTTTATCTTAATGGGAGAAGAATCAGAAGAACATATTAAGCAAGTGGCTGATTATATCAATCTAAAAATAAAAGAGGTAAAAGAGATTAGTCCTCGTATTGCTTCCGATTTTAGAATGACACATGTATTAACATCTATCAATGTAGCAGATGATTTTTTTAAGGAAAAAGAAAAAAATGCTATATTGTCCAAACAATTAGGTGATACAGATAGAAAAAAATCTTTAGATGAAACAAGAAATAAACAAATGAAAGATTTAAAAAAATTATTGGAAACGGCAAAAATTGCTATGGTAGACTATCAAAATAAATTAAAACAACAAGAAACAAAATATCAAACCCTTTCCCATGATTTTGAAAATACCAAACAAGAATTGCAAAACATTACAGAAGAAAAAGATTCTTTAGAAAATGCCAAAAAACAGTTAGAAGAAAAATTAAAACAATGTGAGCAGGCTTTGGAAAATACCCGACAACAATGGAACAAAATCAAAGAAAAATTACAAGAAGCAGAACAAAAGCAATTAGAAAGTGATGTACAAATACAATATGAAAAGGAAATAGAAAGTTTAGTGTTACTTTTGGAAAGTGAAAAAAAAGAAACCAAACACTTACAACAACTGTTGGAGGAATCTTCTGACCTGGAACAAAAAGAATTTGATAGACAAAAACTTTGGGAGGAAAAAGAAAAAAAAGTTTTTGCAATGCTTCAAAAGGTAAACAAGGAACTGGAACAGGAAAAATTGCAATATGAAAAACAATTAGAAAATTTACGCTCTGAGTTGGAACAGGAAAAACAATCTCTTTTAAAACAAAAAGAACATGAATTTGAATATCAATTATTTGACTTGGAATTACAACTAGAAGAAGAACAAAAACAATCGGAAGCCTTAAAAAAACAGGTAGAAGAACAGAAAAAACAAATTGAAGAATTAAAAGTGAAAGGAGTATAATATGCAAATAGAATTATTATCCCCAGCAGGCTCCATGGAAAGTGTTTATGCAGCAGTCAATAATGGTTGCAATGCCGTATATATTGGTGGAAAGCATTTTAGTGCAAGACAATATGCAAATAATTTTTCCCCAGAAGAAATGGAACAGGTTTGTGACTATTGTCATGTAAGAGGTGTAAAAGTATATGTAACTGTGAATATATTATACAAACAAAAGGAAATTCCTGCCTTATTAAAATACATAAAACAACTTTATGAAATGGGTGTTGATGCTTTGATATTACAGGATATTGGTGCAGCAAAAGTTATTCAAAAATATTTTCCTATTCCACTTCACGCTAGCACACAGTTGACCTCTAATAATTTACAGGATATTGACTTTTTATATCAACAGGGATTTTCTAAAATTGTATTGAGCAGAGAATTATCTTTAGAAGAAGTGAAATATATTGCGCAAAATACAGAAGCAGAAATTGAGGTTTTTGTACATGGTGCTCTATGCGTTTGTTATTCAGGTCAGTGCATTATGAGCAGTATGTTAGGAGGTCGCAGTGGTAATCGTGGAAGATGTGCACAAACTTGTCGTTTACCTTATACTTTGTATCAAGGTTATGATAAAATAGAGCAAGGGCATCTCCTTTCCCCAAAAGATATGCAAACTATTACAATCTTGCCCCAAATTATTGAAAGTGGTGTTGCTTCTCTCAAAATCGAAGGACGCATGAAAAATCCAGAATATGTGGCAGGCGTAACACAAATTTACAGAAAATACTTAGATTTATATGCAAATTCTCCCGAAAATTATGAAGTTGATGCAAAAGATTTAAAAATATTGATGCAGCTTTTTAATCGTGGTGGTTTTACAGAGGGATATTATCAAACCAATGCTGGCAGAGATATGATGAGCATAGAACGCCCTAAAACATGGGGATTAAAAACAGGATTTGTAGATAGTTATAATGAAAAAGCAGGTAGAGTTACCATAAGAACAAGAGAGCCACTTGTACCTGGTGATGGCATAGAAATTTGGACACAAAATGAGCCTCATGTGGGAAGTAATATTTCCCGTGCCTCCAAAGCCGGCGAATTTATTAATCTTGCAATCAAAGGTGATATTTCTAAAAATGATGTAGTGTATAAAACGCATGACAAAGCATTAGAAGATACTTTAAAAAAGACATGGCAAAAAGATAATCGGAAATTATCTGTGTATGGAAAATTAAGGGCAAAAAAAGGATTGCCCCTATGCTATCAACTTTGGGATAATAAAGGCAATATGGTATATCAGGAAGGTGATATGGTTGAAGAAGCACAAAAGCAAGCCCTTTCTATGGAAAAATTAAAACAACAAGCTATCAAAACTGGTTCTACTCCTTTTTGTATAGAAAGTCTAGAACTAGAAGCAGATGATAATATTTATATTGGAATTAGCAGTATTAATGAAGTGCGCCGCGCTGCAACAGAAGCTTTACAACACTCCATTTTAAAAAAATCAAAAAGAAAAGCAGCGTATCAAATAGAACAACAAAAACAAAGTCCTATTATAAAAACAAAAAAGTTAAATGTATTGGTTAGCACAAGAGAACAATTTGATGTGGTAAGTAAGGATAGACGTGTAAATATTTTGTATTGCGAACTGACAGAGGATTTTAAAAAAAATTATCTGAGATATATAGAAGTGTGCCACAAAAATAATATTAAATTATATGCAGCCTTTCCAAGAATCCAAAGAAGCGAAAGCAAGGAAATAGATATATTAAAAGAAAGTAATATTGATGGATTTTTAGTGCGGTCACCTGGACAATTTAAAATGGTTTCTAAAACAGGTAAAGAAATCACAATAGATTATTCTATGAATGTTTTGAATCAGGAAAGTGTTTCCTTTTGGTTGAAACAAGGTGCAAATAATGTTTGTGTTTCTGTAGAAAATAATTTGCAAGAAATCAATGCCATTGCCAATAAGAATTGTGAAATGGTGGTCTATGGTTATTTGCCGCTTATGATAACACAGCAGTGTCCGATTGGAAATTATGCTGGCGGAAAAACAAATGGCATTTTTTGTTCTAAAAAAGGAGAAGATAGTTTATACTTTTTAAAAGACAGAAAAGGAATGAAGTTCCCTTTGATGCCAGATTGTAACCAATGCGTTTGTAGTATCCTAAATGCAAAACCTTTATTTACTTTAAAATTTTATGATGAAATATTAGAAAGTACAACGGGAAGCGTTCGTTTAATTTTTACAAAAGAAGGAAGCAAACGAACAGAAAGAATTTTAAATGCTTATGCGGAAATGACAAAAGATTGTACTATACAAAGTGGAGAAACAAAAATTTTGCTGCACGAAATGAACGAAAAAGGAAGTACCAAAGGACATTATTTCAGAGGTGTGGAATAGAATATGTTTGACTTAATGATATTATTTAGTAGATATTTATTTTTATTCTATATTGTATTATTTTTATGGGAAGCGATTGTATATATTGCCTATGAGCAGGGTGGCTATTTAGGAAGTCCTTCCCGTGCGGTTTCTATTCAAAAAGGGCTTATTATATGGATTCATGTGACGGCATTTTTAATTTTGGCATATGAGCCTGGTGCATTTTTTTTTAATTTTAAAACCTTAGCTGTTGCACTTGCAGGATTGCTTTTTTTACTTCTTTCTATGGTATTGTTAGATAAATTTTATTATGAGGGTTGTCCTTTGATTTGGACAGGTATGCTATTTTTATTGGATATTAGTTTGATTATGCTGCAAAGATTAAAACCGGAACTTGCAGTCAGACAACTTATATGGATGGCTTTAGGCATTGTGATGATGTTATTTATTCCATTTGTCCTACGGCTTATTCCAAGATTTGAAGTATTTGAATATGTATATATTATTTTTTCTTATGCTTTGATTTTAAGTACTTTATTATTTGGTACTTCTAAATATGGTTCTGTCAATTGGTTAAAAATTGGTCCTGTTACCTTTCAACCTTCTGAAATTGTCAAATTTTTATTTATATTTTATTTGGCAAGTGTTTTTAGAAAAAGAGTAGAATTAAAAGAATTGCTTATTACTGGGACATTAAGTGCTGGCATTGTCCTTTTGCTGGTGCTACAAAAAGATTTAGGCAGCGCTTTAATCTTTTTTATGACTTATATGGTTATGCTTTATATTTCTACCTCAAATGAAATATTATTTTTTGCAGGAATGGGTGCCGCAAGTGTTGCCGCAACATTAGCGTATCACTTATTTTCCCATGTAAGGGTAAGAGTTGCTGCTTGGAAAAATCCTTGGTCAGATATTGATGGTGGTGGGTACCAAATTGTAAATTCGCTTTTTGCCATTACTACATGGGGACTTTTAGGAAGTGGACTAACAAAAGGTATGCCAAACAGTATTCCAGTTGTGGAAAGCGATTTTATATTTGCTGCAATTTGTGAAGAAATGGGCGTTTTGTTTGGTATGGGGATTGTCTGCCTTTATATTATGCTATTTTTTAGAGGTATTTTAGTTGTCATTCGTTGTCAAAGAAGATATTACAGCCTTTTGGCAGCAGGAGTTGTAACAATGTTTGCTTTCCAAGCATTTTTAATTATTGGTGGTGTCATTAAATTGATTCCTTTAACGGGTGTAACCTTACCTTTTGTTAGCTATGGTGGTAGTTCGGTGTTAGTTAGCATTATGATGATAGGGTTATTGCAATGGGTAAATGTGTATTGTGAACAGCATGAATTGGGATACCAAAATACAGAGCAAAGATATACAGAATGGGGTGATAATTCCCATGAATAACATGAAAAGAAGTGCGCAAAGAATTTTTTGGCTGATTACATTGATGTTTTTTTTATTATTGGCAACCATGGCAAAATTAACTTTTTTCGATAGACAAGAAATTTCCTCCAATGCCTATAATCCCAGATTAAATTATGTAGACAATTCTGTAAAACGGGGAAATATTCGGGATAGTAATGGTGATATATTGGCAGAAAGTACAGGGAACGATAGAAAATATTTGCGTTCTCGTATGGCAGCGCATATCACAGGCTATAGCAGTAAAGGCAAAACTGGAGTAGAAGCTGCCGAAAATTTTGAATTGCAAACACCACACAATGAAGTGTTACAAAGAATCCAACATATTTTTAGCGGAACCCCCGTACAAGGAAATGATGTTGTTTTGACCGTTGATATGGACATACAATCTGTTGCGGGAAATGTGCTAGGCAATAAAAAAGGGGCTATTGTGGTTATGGAACCTTCTACCGGCAGAATAGTAGCATTACAAGCCTATCCTGATTTTGACCCCAATACAGTAGCGGAAAATTGGGAAATGTTACGTCAAGATGAAAATAGTTCTTTAGTCAACAGAGCAACACAGGGATTATATCCTCCTGGCTCTACTTTTAAGGTGATTACTGCTTTAGCTGCAATGGAATCCTACAGCGACTGGGAAAGATTTACTTATGAATGTACAGGGCAAGCTGTTTTTGAAAACAAAGTAATTCATTGTTATAACAATAGAGTCCATGGTATGGTGGATATGAAAAAGGCGATTGCTACCTCCTGTAATTGTTATTTTGCCGAATTGGCAAAAAGAATTGGTGCAGAAAATATTCGAAAAAAAGCAGAAGATTTTTATTTTAATGAGAATTATCCTTTTGTGCTGACACACAGTATGAGCCAAGTTGTTTTGCAAAAAAAATCGGAGGAAAATGAAATAGTAGAAACCTCTATCGGACAGGGAAAAACATTAGCAACACCCTTACACATGGCAATGGTTGCTGCAACAATCGCAAACAATGGTATGATGATGAAACCCTATATTGTAGACCATATTCAATATTATAATGGAGATGTTTCTAAAACAACGGTACCTGAAAAATTAAAACAAGTCATTTCTGTAGAGGAATCTGACATTATAACGGATATGATGATTTCTTGTGTTACAGAAGGTACTGGAACTGCAGCACAAATTTATGGTATAGAAGTAGCTGGAAAAACTGGTACTGCTGAAAATGCAACCGGAAGTGACCATTCTTGGTTTATTGGTTTTGCACCAGCCCATGACCCACAAATTGCAATTTGTGTTATGATTGAAAATGCAAACGAAGGAAGTGCTGTACCAATCGCTGGAAAGGTATTACAAGCAGCATTAGAAAAATATCAATAAAAAAGTTAAAACCTTGAGAGCGTTGCTCTCAAACTCTTACTTCTTTCTTGAAAGAAAGAAGCAAAGAACTTTGTGCGAAACTAGCGTTTCGCTGCCGTGTGTTGAAGTGGAACAGTTTTTTTAGATGAACGATAACAGAGCACCAATGGTTAAAACTGTCATTTTGTACCGTATGCAAAAGATAAAGTTTTTGGTCAAGCTTTTTTCAAAAAGCTTGCGAGAGTTTGAGAGCAGAGCTCTCAAGGTCTTTTACGCTTGCAAGCGTGCTTTTGAAGTGGGTTCTGAATGTCTGGTGGACGTTCGTTTAGACCCGACCGGAGCGAAGCGTAGACCTGGAAGAACTTTTCACAAGTAAAAAAAGTTCCTCCAAAAACTTCCGACTTTTAACACGTTTACAATAGATCACTTTTTTGACATACTGACACTAGCTTTTTAAGTTAGTGTCTTTTTATTTTGTGCAAAGTAAACGGTATTCTTTTGGAGTAATTCCTTTATATTCTCGAAATTTACGTATAAAATAACTAAAGTTATCAAACCCTACAGAAAGTGAAATGGCAGAAACAGGCAAATTTGATTCTGAAAGCATTTCACACGCTTTTTCAATACGATATTCATTGATAAATGTTACTGGCGTTTTTCCAATTTCCTGTTTAAAATAATAACAAAAATAGTTAGG
The DNA here is from genome assembly GCA_910587195.1 of uncultured Clostridia bacterium. GTDB lineage: Bacteria > Bacillota > Clostridia > Lachnospirales > Anaerotignaceae > Coprocola. The sequence goes on from CAJUKL010000032.1 coordinate 17,739, forward strand.
ACTCATAAAACAAATTTCAGCCAGAGCCTGCAAAGAAATGGGTTGCGCAATATTTTTATAAATATATTCTATAACTTGCTTTAAACGATTTAAAGAATCTTTCCTTTTAAAAAATATGGTGTTTTTCAAAAAATAATTTTTTTGAAAAAATAATTTTATCATTTCTAAGATATGAATTTTAATACTTAAAGGGGCATCAAAAGCATTTGTACGATAGAGCTTTACAATTTCCTGCATATGAAATAAAACCTGTTCACGGTCTTTTGATGAAAAAACAGAAAAGGAAGTCGGAAATAATAAATTGCCATTTGTTATAGGACGTATAAAATTATGCTGACAAGTATCATAAAGTGTAAAATCTAAAAAATGTGGATTAAAAACAATGGCATGATGAAAAGAAGAAGAAACAGACTTAATCTCATGTAATTCTCCAGAATTAATAAAACAAAATTCTCCTTCTTTTAATGTAATAGATTTTCCATGAATTGTTAAATGCAACATACCACTCTCTACATAAATCCATTCTAATTCTTCATGCCAATGTTGCGAAACAAAATAAAAACCATCTTTATCATATTGCGAATACACTTGAAAATGAAATACAGATGTCCCATGAATTCGATTTTCATGGTAAGGATATGTCATATTTCTCAACTCCAAAATCGTAATATTGTGTTATTATATGGTAATATCATGCAAGCAGGCAAACATTTTTTATAGTATACTAAATTTAGAACAGAAAAACAAGAAATGAGGGAAAAACAATGAAGGAAAAATGGTGGAAAAATAGTGTAGTATATCAAATCTATCCTCGAAGTTTTTGCGACAGCAACGGAGATGGTATAGGCGACATTGACGGGATTCGTTCCAAGCTATGGTATTTAAAAAAACTTGGTATTGATATTATTTGGTTAAGTCCTGTTTATCCATCTCCTAATGCGGACAATGGCTATGATATTTCTGATTATTATGGTATTTCATCAGAATTTGGTACAATAGAAAGTATGAAAGCATTGATTCAAGAATGTGAAAATTGTGGTATTAAAATTATGATGGATTTGGTACTAAACCATACTTCTGACGAACATCCTTGGTTTATAGAAGCAAAAAGTGACGCAAGCAATCCTTATCGCGATTATTATATCTGGAGAAAGGAAAAACCCAATGATATGAAATCTTGTTTTGGTGGAAGTGCTTGGGAATATTGTGAAGAAGCTGGAGAATATTATTTTCACAACTTCCATAAAAAGCAACCTGACTTAAATTGGGAAAATGAACATGTCCGCGCAGAGGCTTGGAAAATTATCAATTATTGGATTGACATGGGCATCAAAGGTTTTCGGTTAGATGTTATTGAGATGCTTGGAAAAATTCCAGACCAAGAAATTAAAGAAAATGGCCCAAAACTTCACGAATATTTACAAGAAATGAATCAAAAAACATTCGGCGGCAAAGATATTATAACAGTAGGTGAATGTTGGGGGGCAGATACTGAAATCGCAAAATTATATACTGCTCCTGAAAGAAAAGAATTAGATATGATTTTTCAATTTGAACAAATGCAGGCAGACCAAACCGCTGAAAAATGGGATTTAAAACCACTTGATTTTATTTACTTAAAACAAAATTTTGCAAAATGGCAAAAGGAATTGGATGGAAAAGGTTGGAACAGTCTTTTTTGGAGTAACCATGACCTTCCAAGAATTGTTTCCCGCTGGGGAAATGAAAAAGAATATAGAATAGAATCTGCAAAAATGTTAGCCACTGTATTACATAGTATGAAAGGCACCCCTTATATTTATCAGGGGGAAGAAATTGGTATGACAAATTATCCATTTTCTAGCATAAAAGATTTTGACGATATAGAAGCCATTAATATGTATCAAGAAAGAACACAAAACGGATACCCACAAAAAGAAATTATGAAATCCCTTTGCGCAAAAGCAAGAGATAACGCCAGAACACCAATGCAATGGAATCAAAACCATGCTGCAGGATTTACAGAAGGTAACCCTTGGTATCATGTAAATCCAAACTATCCGGAAATCAATGCAGAAATGGCATTAGAAGATAACAATTCTATTTTCTATTATTATCAAAAACTGATACAGCTACGAAAAGAGGAGGAAATTCTTGTTTATGGCACTTTTACCTTGCTTTTACCAGAAGATAAACATATTTTTGCTTACAGCAGAGAATGGAATGAAAAAAAATGGTTGATTGTATGTAATTTCTATCAGGAATCTACTACATTTTCTTATTCTGGTAAAGGAAAAGTTATTTTGTCAAATTATCCTCAAGAACAAATGATTGCATTGGAACAGGTACAGTTGCGCCCTTATGAAGCAATCATTTTTGAAATAACGCTTCCTTGAAAGAAAGCGTAAAACAACAAAAAACCGCCCAATACAAGGCGGTTTTCTGCTGTGTGTATGTATGTGTTTTATGCAGATAGAAAATCATCTGCGAGGGGAAGCAAAGTCATAGGTGTTACATTTCCACGTGCCATTTTTTGAATTAGTTCCACGACACGACTTTCCGATGTAGATAAACTTGCAATTTGTTCTTTTTCAATCAAAGTTTCTTTTTGATATTTTGCAATTTCTATTCCATAAATGGCATCTTCTTTTTCTTTGTTTTTTAATAACCAATAATAGAGAAGATGCTCCTGACCTGTTTCATCTATTATTTTTTTACAAAAAGTCAATATCCGTTCCATAATTACCTCCTGTGCGCTTTCTCTGAACTATATTATATCGACCTTTTGTATAAAATACTAGTAAAAAATTATGACAATATCGTACAATTTGTAACAAATTATATCATATCCGACAGAATAATGCAAGATTTTAAGGAGAATTTTGTGATAATATGGCAGTTTTTATTTTAATTTGTAAAAAACTTTTTGCTTACCGTTCTGCTACATGATATTTTTGCAAACGATTTACCATTTCCTGCTCGGCATAGACTTGCAAAAGGATACCATCTGCTTTGTGTTCTTCTGTAATAATTTCACATTTGCCATGAATCCTGCTTAATAGGCTGCCTTCTGTATAAGGTAAAAAAACAGTCATAGGAGTACGAAAACTTTTTAATAGAGTTTCAATTTTTTCCAAAAGAACCGGTATTCCTTCTTGCGTTTTGGCAGAGATAGAAACTTTATCTCTTGCCATAGGGTCTATGGGGAAAGGTGTTTCTATTCCCTTGTCTATTTTATTATATACTGTAATGATAGGAGTTCCTTCACAATGAAGTCCCTTGAGCGTTTGATAAACTACTTCCATTTGTTGCTGTCTGTTTTCATTGGAAGCGTCTACCACATGGAGTAAAATATCTGCAAAATTTAACTCCTCTAAAGTTGCCCGAAACGCTTGTATCAAATGATGAGGTAATTTTTGAATAAATCCTACGGTATCGGTTAGTAATATTTCTGTACTATTAGGCAGTTTTACCTTTCTTGTTGTGGTGTCTAAAGTTGCAAAGAGTTTGTTTTCTGCTAATACACCAGCATTGGTTAAAGTATTAATCAAGGTAGATTTTCCAGCATTAGTATAGCCAACTAAAGATACTACTGGTGTGCCCTTTTTATTTCTTTGATTTCTTAAAAGCTGTCTATGGGTTTCAATTTGTTTTAATTCTTGATTTAATTCGCTAATACGTTCTTTGATATAACGGCGATTGGTTTCTAATTTCGTTTCTCCAGGGCCTCTGGTGCCGATTCCGCCGCCGAGCCTCGACATAGATGCGCCAATACCAACTAATCTTGATAAGCGATATTTTAACTGTGCTAATTCTACTTGAATTTTACCTTCTTTCGACATAGCACGAGCAGCAAAAATGTCTAAAATCACCATAGTTCTGTCCATAATTTTTGTTTGCAACATCTGCTCTAAATTTTTCATTTGCGCTGGGGAAAGTTCATCATCGCAAACAATGCCAGAAGCATCATAGGTTTGCAACATCATTTTAATTTCTTCTATTTTTCCTTTGCCAATATAATGCCCTGCATGAATTTTTTCTCTTTTTTGTATAGCTCTTGCAACACAAACGCCACCAGCCGTTTTCACCAGTTCTTCTAATTCATCTAAACAAGCATCTGTTGTGTTATCATCTAATTCTACAGCGATTAAAATGACTCTTTCTTCTGTAGCTTCTAATGGGTGTAATGGAACCATATTATCCCTCCTGTTCTATTTTAACCATTGTCCGTTAAAGCAAAAACGAGCCGGCCCTGTCATATAAACATGATTATCTTTTTCGTTCCATTTAATATGCAGCGTTCCTCCCAAAAGCGTAACATCTGCTTCTCTTTGACACATTCCATTTTTAACAGTAGCAACTAAACTTGCACACGCACCTGTACCACAAGCCATTGTTTCACCAGAACCTCTTTCCCATACTCGCATAAACAAATGATTTTTGTCTAACACTTGCACAAATTCCACATTGGTTTTATGAGGAAAAAAGGCGTTATTTTCTAATTGTTTCCCATATTTTTCTACTTCAAATTCTGTTGTATTTTCTACATAAGTAACGGCGTGTGGATTTCCCATAGAAAGACAAGTGAAAGAAAAAGTTGCGTTCTCTGCATTTAATTCTGTTTGCACAAAATCCGCATCACTGATGGTTGGAATTTTTTTCCCTTCAAAAATTGGCTCTCCCATATCAACCGTGACACTATCTACCACACCATCTTTTATATGCAATTCTAAATATTTGATGCCTGCTAAGGTACTAAGAGAGATTTTTGTTTTTTTTGTCAATCCTCTATCATAGACAAACTTTCCAACACATCTGCTGGCATTACCGCACATTTCTCCTTCAGAACCATCTGCATTAAACATTCTCATTTTAAAATCTGCTTCATCACTGGGTAAAATCAAGACAATTCCATCTGCACCTACACCAAAATGCCTATCACTCATGGCAATCGCTAGTTGTTCGGGATGCGTTACCTGTTCCTCAAAGCAGTTGATATAAATATAATCATTGCCACAACCTTCCATTTTTGTAAAATTCAAATTTCTCACTCCTTATGTAATTCTTTATCATAACGGGGCAGTCTTGCCCCTTTCTTTTATAAAAAAAGTCATCGTGATGTTACTCCTTTATAAAAGGTTAAAGCATAGATTCCAGCTAACCCTACAACAGCAAAAATAATTCTGGCAATCCAGAAAAATGTGCCGCCAAAAATAGAAGTAACTAAATCAAATCCAAAAAAACCTATCAGTCCCCAATTTAACGCACCTATGATAATTAAGGTTAAAACAATCCAGTTTATATTTTTCATAGATACCCTCCTTAAGAAAAAATAATTTCCCTCTTATCTTTTCCCAAACAGAAAAATATTATTAGAAAGTATTTTCCAAATTAATATTTTTGATATTTCCTACTACAGAAATACTCATATTTTGAGGAACAAATATTTTTTCAATGACTTCCTGTATGTCTTGTATGGTTATTTTTTCAATTTGCTCTAATATTTCTTCTGTATCTTGCACAAAACCTCGCAAAAGCACAGAAGCACCAGAAGATGTCATTAAGTTTGCTGTGCTTTCTCTCCCAATGATAAAATTACTAATCATTTGTTCTTTGGTAATATCAATCAATTTTTGAGAAAATGGATTGCTTTTACAATCCCTGATTTCATCAAACACTAATTTTATAACTTTTTCAGTCTGGTTCGGATTCATACCAGCATAGATAGCAAATAAACCACTATCTACATAGGCAGAAGTATAACTATATATCGTATAAGTTAAACCGTTTTCTTCCCTTACCTTTTGAAACAAGCGAGAACTCATGCCGCCACCAAATATAGTATTAAATACAGCTAAAGCATATTTTTGAGGGTGGTCCCTTTCTAGGGCAGGAAAAGCCATACAAAAATGGACTTGTTCAATTTCTTTTTCTTTTTTAACAATACATGGTGTATAAATTGTTTTTGTATTATAGGACTGAAAGGAAGATTTTCTTTTCCATTGTCCTAATGTCTGATTCAACTTATCAAACATTTCTTCTATATGAAAATGTCCTGCAACAGAAATAACTGTATTTTCTGTATGATATTGTGTTTCAAAAAAGTGTTTCATTTTTTCAGTGTCAAATTTAGAAATACTTTCTACAGTGCCAAGAATAGGCTGTCCTAAACTGCTCCCCTGCCAAATGGTTTCCTGCAAACTGTCATGAACTAATTCTTCTGGTGCATCTTCATACATATTGATTTCTTCCATAATGACATTTCTTTCTTTTTCAATATCACTTTGCGCAAAACGAGAATGTAAAAACATATCGCTCATTACATCTAGTGCTCTATCAAAATGTTTGTCCAAAACTCTGGTATGATAACAAGTATATTCTTTTGTGGTATAGGCGTTAATTTGTCCGCCAACTGCGTCCATTTCTTCTGCAATTTGTTTTGCTGTTCTGTTTTCGGTGCCTTTAAAAAGCATATGTTCTATAAAATGCGACATTCCATTAAATTCTGGTACTTCATTACGGGAGCCATTTCTTACCCATATTCCAAAAGAAATACTTCTAACATAGTCAATTTCTTCCAGAACTACTTGCACTCCATTATCTAATTTTTTAATCTCTACCATTTGATTTCTCCTATCCTAACAAATTAGCATTAGCATAAACAATTTTTTAAGATTTATGCATAAGAATAGGGCTGCAACAATAGACAAATATTTTGTCATTTTTGTATACAACCCATGGTTGATTTTTATTTATCTGCGTCTTTAATGGAAAGGTTTAATCTTCCTTGCGCATCAATTTCAAGTAATTTTACTCTGACATTATCTCCCACAGCAACAACATCTTCTACTTTTGCCACTCTTTGTGGAGATAGTTTTGAGATATGAACAAGACCTTCTTTTCCGGGGGCAATTTCAACAAAAGCACCAAAAGCCATCAGTCTTGTAACAGTTCCTCTATAAGTTTTTCCTGCTTCTGGCTCCATTACAATACTAGAAATCATATCAATCGCTTTTTGAATATCTTCTGTATTTTTTCCTTTAATAAATATTCTGCCATCATCTTCTGTATCAATTTCGCAATTTGTTTCTTCAATAATTTTTTTAATTACTTTTCCTCTTGCACCAATGACTTCTGAAATTTTTTCCACATCAATCATCATAGTTGCAATTTTGGGTGCATAAGGAGAAAGTTCTTTTCTAGGCTCTGCAATCGCTTTTGCCATAACCTCATCTAAAATATATGCTCTTGCTCTGCCGGTTTGCGCAAAAGCCTGCTCAATCATTTCAAAGGTCAAGCCTTTGATTTTCATATCCATTTGAATGGCAGTAATACCATTATGTGTACCTGCAACTTTAAAATCCATATCTCCAAAGAAATCCTCTAAGCCTTGAATATCTGTAATTTCAATAAAATCATCATCCGTTTCTCCTGTCACCAATCCTACAGAGATACCAGCAACAGGGCGTTTAATCGGAACACCGGCTGCCATTAAGGATAAAGTGGAGCCACAGATACTTGCTTGAGAAGTAGAACCATTGGAACTTAAAATGTCAGAAACCAAGCGAATAGCATAAGGAAATTCTTCTTCACTAGGAATAACGGGAAGCAACGCTCTTTCTGCTAAAGCACCATGTCCAATTTCACGACGACCAGGCCCTCTGGAAGATTTTGCTTCTCCAACAGAAAAACCAGGGAAGTTGTAATGATGAATATATCTTTTATGCGTTTCTGTTTCATCTAAGCCATCTAATTTTTGCATTTCTGCAATAGCACCTAAAGTAGTTACGGTTAAAGCTTGGGTTTGTCCTCTGGAGAACAAAGCAGAACCATGCACTCTAGGCAAAACGTCCACTTCTGCGGAAAGCGGTCTAATTTCTTCAATTCCACGACCATCAGGACGTTTGTGCTCTCTTAATATCATTCTTCTTACTGTATTTTTTTCAAATTTATAAATTGTTTCATCAATCAATGTAACAATATCGGTTTCTTCTCCTACTTCTTCTATTAACTTTTCTGTTAAATTTTCATTTATTTCTTGTGTAATTGCCTTAATTTTTGCATCTCTATCCTGTTTTTTTTCTGCATAAACAGCTTCTTCCATACGAGCATCCGTAATATACTCCTGAATCATATGATAAACGCTTTCAGGAATCACATGTTCTTCATAAGGCGCTTTTTCTTTTCCTTCTTTTTCTACAATTTCTTCTATCCAATTTACAATTTTTCCATTTTCTTCATGAGCTAAACGGATTGCTTTCATCATTAAATCATCTGGAATCTCATAAGCTCCTGCTTCAATCATCATAACTTTATCTTTTTTGGAAGATACTGTCAAAGATAACAAAGTTGTTTCTTTTTGTTCTGCTGTTGGATTTACTACCAGTTCTCCATCACAGTAGCCAATGTTGACAGAGCCAACTGGGTCTGTAAATGGAATATCTGAAATATTAAGTGCTAAAGCTGCTCCAATCATTGCAGTTACTTCTGGAGAACAATCTTGGTCTACTGCCATAACGGTTGCAACAATGCTGACATCATTTCTATAATCTTTTGGAAAAAGAGGACGCATAGGTCTGTCGATACATCTGGAAGTTAGAATTGCTTTTTCGGAAGGTCTGCCTTCTCTTTTAATAAATCCGCCAGGAATTTTTCCAACAGAATATAATCTTTCTTCATAATCAATACTTAAAGGAAAAAAGTCAATTCCTTCTCTTGGTTTTTCAGATGCCGTTGCAGTTACTAATACTACTGTTTCGCCATAGCGCAGTAGTACAGCACCATTTGCCAATTCTGCAACCCTGCCAATTTCAGCAGTTAATGTTCTGCCTGCCAAATCCATAGAATAACTTCTATACATACATAATCTCCTTTACATCAATTTTGCACCATAGATCTTCAGCTTTATAAACATAAGCATATTTACAAAGCTGGAAATCTATAGTGCTGCTTCTACTTTTCGTTTTTCATAATAGAATAGAGAGGAAATATCCTCTCTATCCCCTTTGTTTTTTTTACTTTCTTAATCCTAATTCGCTAATCAATTTACGATATTTTTCAATATCATTGTCTTTTAAATAATTTAAAAGACCACGTCTTTGACCAACCATTTTTAAAAGGCCACGTCTGGAATGATGGTCTTTTTTGTGCATTTTTAAATGGTCTGTCAATAAGGTAATTCTTGCGGTCAACAACGCAATCTGAACTTCTGGAGAACCAGTGTCAGAAGGTGTTCTTCCATATTTTGCAATAATTTCTTGTTTGTTAATTGCTGGCATAAAAAAAGCCCTCCTTAAAAAAATAATGATAAATTCGTAACCCCAAACGCTAAGTAAATGGTCGGAGTTTCCAAATACTGGGCATTGGTTTTACAGCTTCTTTAGTTTATCACATTTTTGAGTACTTGACAAGTCTGTTTCTACAAATATTAGGGTAACTGCATAAAAATATTGTATAGAAAAAAATTTAGAATCTGTTGCATGTGCAAAAGATAAAGTTTTTGGTCAAGCTTTTTTCAAAAAGCTTGTAGGTTGTAGGGCAAAACTCTACGGTCTTCTTACGCTTGCAAGCGTGTTTTTGAAGGGGTTTGGGGAAATTTTTCACAAATGAAAAAAGTTTCCCCAAGAACTTCTGACTTTTATCAAGTTCATAATAAACCACCTTTTTAAAACCTTGAAACGCTGGTTTCCATTTCATTCCGGTCGTTGCAGAACAAACGTCCACCGGACGTTTTGCAACTCAAACTCTGCAAGCCTTTAAAAAAGCTTGACCTAAACTTTTTCTTTTGTAAACAGAACTTTAAAATATACCATGCAAATAGTGTTCTTCTGCCTTTTGTACGGTGCCGCTATCGTTTAAATTGCTTGGCAAACCTTTGCTTTTCAGTA
>CAJUKL010000033.1:0-5541 GCA_910587195.1 uncultured Clostridia bacterium
GTCGTTGTAGATGAACGACAACAGAGCACCAACGACTAAAACTTAGAATCTGTACTGTATGCAAAAGATAAAGTTTTTTGTCCAACTTTTTTTCAAAAAAGTTGGTAGGTTTGGACGAAGTCCAAGGTTTTAAAGATTTTTTTACATAAAAAAAGATGGAAGTGAATCCTTCCATCTTAGCTTAGAATTATAATGTAATAACAGTTCCCATCAATTTTACAAATTCAGCTACAATAGCAGAATCACCAGGCCATGCTGGAGAAGTTACTAAATTACCATCAACAACAGCTTTGTCTACATCTACTGCAACATAAGTACCACCTGCTAAAGTAATGTCTGGGCCTACTGCAGGATAAGCAGTTGCTTTTTTACCTTTTAATACGCCGGCTGCTGTCAAAATTTGAGGGCCATGACAAATTGCTGCAACAGGTTTGTTTGCTTCAAAAAATTCTTTTACAATTTCAATTACTCTTGGTGTCAGTCTTAAATATTCTGGAGAACGTCCACCAGTAATGAATAAACCATTGTAATCAGCAGTATTTACCTTGTCAAAGTCTGCTGTCAATGCAAAGTTATGTCCTCTTTTTTCAGAATAAGTTTGTTCTCCCTCAAAATCATGAATTGCTGTTCTAATAATATCGCCTGCTTTTTTGTCTGGACAAACTACATCTACTTGATAACCGATTGCCTGCAATGCTTGAAATGGTACCATTGTTTCGTAATCTTCTGTAAAATCTCCTGCTAACATCAATACTTTTTTCATGAATTTTCCTCCTTTTTAAAATCCTATTTTCTAAATTGCTACTTATAGTATAACCATTTTGGTAAAACATTGCAAACTTTTTTATAAAATGGTATCATAAAATAAAGCAAAAAAAGCAAGATAAAAAGAAAAATAGCATTTATTTTATGAAATTTTCACAAGAAGGAGTGTTTATAGTATGGAGTCTAAAATAAAAAAAGCAGCAGAGTATTTAAAACAAAATTGTGCGTATCGTCCTAAAATTGGTGTAATATTAGGTTCAGGTTTGGGAAGCTATGGAGATAGTTTAAAAAATGCGAAAACTATTTCCTATCAAGATATTCCTAATTTTCCAGTATCTACTGTGGAGGGACATGCAGGAAAATTTATAATTACAGAGCAAGTCATTTGTATGCAAGGAAGATTTCATTATTATGAAGGTTATGATATGGAACAAGTAACCTTTCCTATTAGAGTGATGAAACTACTTGGTGTGGAAAATTTAATTGTTACAAATGCTGCCGGGGGAGTAAATCAAAGCTTTGGCTGTGGAGATTTAATGTTAATTACAGACCACATCAATATGCTGGGGAAAAATCCTTTAATTGGAAAAAATATAGATAGTTTTGGTATACGTTTTCCGGATATGTCCGAGGCATATGCAAAGGATTTGATTGCAGCAGCAAAAAATGTTGCACAAAAGATAAATTTGCCATTAAAAGAAGGTATTTATATGTATTTTTCAGGTCCTAGCTTTGAAACACCAGCAGAGGTAAGAGCAGCCCGTATATTGGGAGCTGATGCTGTGGGAATGTCTACTGTGCCAGAAGTGATTATTGCAAATCATTGTGGCATAAAGGTGTTAGGAATTTCTTGTATAACAAATATGGCAGCAGGTGTAGTAGAACAACCACTTTCTCACATAGAAGTAATGGAAACGACAGAAAAAGTAAAAGAAAAATTTGTAGAATTTATAAAAGAACTAACTTACTTTCTTGAAAGAAAGTAAGCAAAGAACTTTTGTGCAAAACTGGCGTTTTGCAGCTGTGCGATGGAGTTGAATGGTTGCTTTAGATGAACGACAACGAAGCACCATCGGAAAAAATTTAGAATCTATACCGTTCGCAAAAGATAAAGTTTTTTATCCAACTTTTTTTCAAAAAAGTTGGTGGAGTTTGAGGCAAAGCCTCAAGGTTCTAATATGTTTGCAAGTGTGTTTTTGAGGAGGTGCAAAACGTCCAGTGGACGTTTGTTCTGCACCGACCGGAACGAAGCGTAGACTTTGGAGGAACTTTTCACAAGTGAAAAAAGTTCCTCCAGAAACTTCTGACTTCTGTTAAGTTGAAAGAAAGTAAGCAAAGAACTTTTGTGCAAAACTGGCGTTTTGCAGCTGTGCGATGGAGTTGAGTGGTTGCTGTGACTGAACGACAACGGAGCACCATCGGAAAAAATTTAGAATCTGTACCGTTCGCAAAAGATAAAGTTTTTTGTCCAACTTTTTTTCAAAAAAGTTGGTGGAGTTTGAGGCAAAGCCTTAAGGTTTTAAAAATTCTAAAAAGGAGAAAAATATGGCAACAGTAAGTGTTTGCATGATTGTAAAAAATGAACAAAATGTGTTAGAGCGTTGTTTGGATAGTTTAAATGGACTTTATGAAGAATTAATTATAGTGGATACTGGTTCCACAGATGATACGAAAAAAATTGCTTCTCGCTATACAAATGCTGTCTATGATTTTGTATGGATAGATGATTTTTCAGCAGCGAGAAATTTTGCTTTTTCTTGCTGTACACAACAATATATTTATACAGTAGATGCAGACGAAGTGTTAGATGCAGAAAATAGAAAAAAATTTATGCTGCTCAAACAAAATCTATTACCCGAAATAGAAATTGTACAAATGTATTATGTGAATGTAAAAAAACAAAATAGTGTTTATAATTTTAAAAAAGAATTAAGACCAAAATTATTTAAAAGATTGCGGAATTTTGAATGGATAGACCCCATTCATGAAAGAGTTAGATTAGACCCAATCCTCTATAATAGTGACATTGAAATATTGCATATGCCAGAAGGCGAGCATACAGGTAGAGATTTAAACCTTCTTTTAAAATTGGCGGAACAGTCAAAAATATTTTCTGATACGCTTTTAAAAATGTTTGCAAGGGAATTGTTTAAGGCAGGTACCACACAGGAGTTGCAAAGAAGTAAGGATTATTTTGTTTCTTTGTTTGCTGACGCACTTGGAGAAAAAAGACAAATCATTCAAATTATATTAGCAAAAATTGCATTGCTAGAAGGAGATATGCATAACTTTTTAAAGCATAGTATGAGCCAAAAGGTAGAAGGAATGACAAGTGAAATGTGCTGCATTTTGGGAGAATATTTTTATCAGCAAAAGGAATTTGCAGAAGGGATTTCATGGTACCAGTATGCTTTGGATACCATGCCCTGTATGGATATTCATTGTTGTGGAGATAAAGCATTATTTGCGATTGCGGAAGGTTTTGTGGCGTTAGGGGAAATGGAACAAGCAGAACAATGGAAAAGAATGGCAGAACAATGGACGCCTCCGGAGGAAAGCTGATTTTATAAGGAAAAACGTTAGTTTTTCCATAAAAGTTTTTTGTCCAACTTTTTTTCAAAAAAGTTGGGAAAGAAAGGAAAATAATATGATACAAAAAATAAAGCAGTTTCAATATAAAATGCAAGAAAACAAGATATTTTGTATGACTATGACATTATTTGGAATTTTATTTCCATGTATTCATTTTGTAGCATATTATTTTTCTATTTCTTTGCTAGGAAATTTATTATGGATAGGATTTTATGGTATTTTAGGTAATATGTTTTTATTTCATCAAAACAAAATAGTAAGGTTAATCCTGCTTATGATAAATATTGTTATTTTGTTGAGTATCTATCTAATTTCAGTGATAGCAGGCTGGTATGGCATTTTTTCTGTATTATTTAGTTCTCTTATCCCATTGGGAGGTTTTTGGATTACTCTTTTTGCTCCATCGTATCCTTTTGTTTTATAATTTTGGCGAGGAGGGGAAAAATATGATGTGCAAAATAAAGCAGTTTCAAAATAATAAATTGTTTTGTACAATAATAAATCTATTTTCTATTTTATTTCCAAGTGCAAATGTATTGTTTTTTAAATTTGACTTACAGTTTATTCCTATTTATAATTTGTTATTTATAGGTTTTTATAGTATATTAGGAAATGCTTTTTTATTTCGTAATAATAAAATACTACGAACACTACTTATTGCAATCAATCTAATATTTTTATTGATTTGGTATTTTGTTTCTACTATGGGATATTGACGTGGAATTTTTTTCAGTGTTTGCTATTCTGTTATACCATTTTTTGCTATTTTGTTAAAAATTTTTAGATTAGGATAAAAAGGGAAACTTTTTATAGTTTCCCCTAGTTTTATTATTTGATGGCATTTTCGGAAAAGTTTGTTACTATCATATCCTCATAAGGAATACGGGTAGAAAGTTCTCCACCTTGTTCCATAATATCTTGTATAAGTGTAAAACCATCTTTGTCAAAAATAGTATTTTCTTTCCAAGTATCTTGTTGTTTATAGCGCTCTATAATTGTAGTTAATGTTTCAATGTCGGAATCTGGAAATTGTGGAAGAATAACTTCTGCAATTTGTTTTGCACTATGCTCTTTGACCCATGTTTGCCCTTTTTGTATGGCATTGGTAAATTTTTGTATAATGTCAGGATTTTGTTCCATATAATCGCTTGTTGCCATATAAACGGTATAAGGAACATAACCGCTTGCTGTTCCCAAAGAAGCCACAATGTAGCCGTTTCCTTGCTGTTCTAATGCGGTTGCAGTTGGTTCAAATTCTACAGTATAATCCCCAATTTCCCCCACAAAAGCACCAGAGGTGGAAGTATAGGAAATGTTGTTAATCAATTCTATATCTTTGTTTGGTATAATTCCATTTTCTTTTAATACATATTCTAATACTAATTCTGGCATTCCACCAATTCTTCCGCCGATAATGGATTTTCCTTTGATATCAGACCATTGAAAATTTGGTTCTGGTTCCCGTGATACTAAAAAGTTTCCAGCTCGTTGGGTTAGTTGAGCAAAAGCCAACGGATAATCTTGTTTTCCTTCATTATAGACATAGATACCTGCTTCTGTGCCAAGAAGTGCAATATCAGCAGAATCGGAGAGCAATGCTGTCATAGATTTATCAGCACCTTGCCCAATGGATACCGAAACATCAAGACCTTCTTCTTCAAAAAAATTTAATTCCTGTGCCACATATTGCGGTGCGTAAAAGACAGAATGGACAACTTCATTTAAACGAACGGGAGTTAACGCAGTTTCTGTTTGTTTTGCACAAGCGGTAAATAGCGAAAAAGACAATACACCAGTTAAAAAAACTGCAACAATGGATTTTCTTTTTTTCATTACAATACCTCCTGAAAATAGCTTGATATGTTATTACAATACTATGAGGTATCCTAAAAAATGGTACATTGTCCTATCAAAAGAGAATAAAAAAAGATTAGGTTTTTTGCTAACAAACAAATAGACTGTTCTGACACTTTAGCACCAATCGTGGTACAGAACCTTGTCCCATAGGATACTGTTGACATGGTTCTGTACCATTATTGGCTGCGAGTGGCGCAGAACATTGTGGTGTAAAGGAAATAAAATACAACCTTGAAGCAACTCCAAAGCAACTAGACCAAAAAACCTAACCGTAATGTATAAAGTTAAAAGAGGTTAGGCTTTTTGCTAACAAACAAATAGACTGTT
>CAJUKL010000033.1:5641-21583 GCA_910587195.1 uncultured Clostridia bacterium
CTGACACTTTAGCACCCAACGGTACCGGGCGGGTTTTTCCCGCAGGATACTGTTACAAAACCTGCCCGCTACCGTTGGCCGCGAGTGGCGCAGAACATTGTGGTGTAAAGGAAAGTAAAATACAACTTTGAAGCAACTCCAAAGTAATCAGACCAAAAAACCTAACCGTAATGTATGAAGTTAAAAGAGGTTAGGCTTTTTGCTAACAAACAAATAGACTGTTCTGACACTTTAGCACCCAACGGTACCGGGCGGGTTTTTCCCGCAGGATACTGTTATAAAACCTGCCCGGTACTGTTGGCCGCGAGTGGCGCAGAACATTGTGGTGTAAAGGAAATAATGTACAACTTTGAAGCAGCTCCAAAGCAAACAGACCAAAAAACCTAACCATACTATATGAAGTTAAAAGAGGTTAGATTTTCTGCTAACAAGCAAATACTCTGTTTTGACACTTTAGCGACCCGGTGAATAGTATTGTTTTCACCGCAGGATACTGTTGAAAACGGATACTATTCACTTTGGTCGCGAGTGACGCAAAACATTGTGATGAACGGGTAAGTACAACACAACTTTGAAGCAACTCCAAAGCAAACAGACCAGAAAACCTAACCATATTTTTTTCTTTTTATCTAGTATAACACAAATTTTTAAAATGTCAAATTAATTTTACGTTTTTTAAAAATATCTTTGTGAAATGACTTGAAAATATTTCAAAAAGGGGTATAATAAAAAATATATAGGTTCTTTTTTTTTATAAAAAACAGAGCTGATTTTATAAGTAAAGGAGGTTTTTTCGATAATGAGAAATTTGACGCCAGAAGAACAAAAAAGACTCTGGAAAAAAAGCTTATATTCTGATGATGAACCAATTCGCAAAATTTTTCTTTGGGGAAAAGATAGCGAAAAGAATCACTGTTTAATTGTGCTATATGGTATACAACATTTTCAGGAGACATTAAAAGATTCTCATGGCTGGTATATAGAAGGTCATTTATTAAATCCAATCATTGTCTATACACGGTATGCTATTTTTCGCGGCATGAATGGGCATTTACCTTCCATTCCTAATGCATATGTTGATATGGAAAAAAAATTGCTTTGTTCCAAAAGAGGGTATGAAACAGCACAAAGAAGCTGGGACTGGAATAAAGAAACACGCCATTATGATTTTAATGTGAAATATGACCCCCAATATGTAGAAAAGGATTTTTATAAGCTAGAACCACAGGCACAATTTGACTATTATGCAGAAAATACATATGAAGATTATGTCAATACAATCAAAGCAAATGGAATTACTTTTCAAGATGTTACCTTGATAGAACATCCTAGCGAATTGTTTGAATTTGAAAAGGACAGCCCTTATTATGAAAACATTATTTGTATGTTTTCTAAGGAAAGGCTCTATAGCAGAATTAAAAACATGAAGGAGTTTATGGCAAAAGCCCCTTCCTTAGAGGATTATGAAAAAATATTAAATGTGGCAAGTGTAGAATTGGCTTGTGGTATTTTTCAGGAATTGACCATTGCTAAAAATCCGATTCTTTTGGAAAAAGCAAAAGAAATTGAAAAAAGTAAAACTTTATGGGCAAAAAAGGAATATCACGATGGCTTAAAACGTTTTGCTAAAAATTATCTCTCTGTTTTTGATGAAACCCTGATACAAAAACAAAAAGATTTTATCTATCAAACCTTACCTGAAATGGATTTCCATATAAAAAGATTAAAAGGAAATGATGGAAAGATAAAGAAAGGCAAAGAACTAGAAAAATATTTGTATAACGGCATTTATGAAAACCATTGGTATCTAGATTATGGTGATCAAAGGTTATATGATAAAAATACTTATAATAATGGTACCAATGTTAAAAATATTGCCTTTAAAAATACCATACAAATGGTAAGAGCTTATGATATGGCAGATGCTGCTGGAAAAATTGCTTATTATCTGGATGCACCAAGAACTAGAAACTATTTTATAGGAAGCGAAAAAACAGGCGCTTATCACTATTATTACCGCTATCTTAGAAGAATTTTGGATCATTATAAGGCAAGCAGTGAGGAAAAATTTGTGGAGGCAGCAAAAGAATTTCTTGCAGGCTGGCAACAGAATGAAAATATGTATAGTTCTGAATTCTTTTATCGTTATTTTTCACAGAATAAAGAAAATGAGGAAATGTGGGACCGACATATTGATGCGATTATCTATGTTGTAAAACATGCAACTCATTGGAATGTGCTAGCTTATTGCTATAAGATAATTAAAAAAGCACACAAGGAACATAAGTTTGATGATTATGACATCAAAGAATTGATTGTATTGTCACAAGTATCCTATCAACAAATTGCACAGATATTTGAAAAATTATTGATAGAAAAATTAAAAGCAGCACAGGAATTTGATGCAGAAATTATGCTAGCAATGATGAATATTCCATCAGAAAAACTGCAAAAAATGTCGCAGAAATATTTTGTGAGAACAAAAGGAAAATTTAAACCAGAAGATATTGTGGAACTCCTGTCTTTAGATACCATAGAAAACTGGTATCAAATAGTCAAAACCAATATTGAAGTTTTTCATGCAGAGGAATATATTGCATTTATCAAGGCTTTAGCTCAAAAAGAAAAAGAATATCCTGAAAAGATTACTACCTTATTGCAAGATTCTGTAGAAAAATTAAATACTGCTACTTCAGCACAAAAACAAGTATTATTAAACTATTTTGTAGATTTAATCTTACAAAATAAAAAATTATCTGAATTTATGGCAGCAATAGCAGAAAGCATTATTTTCTATATGCCTTATGCAGAATTAAAAGAAATTTTACAAGATATTCCTTTAAAACATGGAAAATTGTCTGAAAGAAATCATAATATTGTGACACTCTTAAAAGCAGCAAAAGAAGATGTTTTCCCAAAAGATAGCGCCATTCTTTCTATTTTAGAAACAAGTTCTGCTGGATTGGTAAAAATGCTAACAGAAACGGTAGAAGCCTTAAAAGAAACATTGACAGAAAAAAATACCACTCTTTTGTTACTTTTGGAATGTAATGTCTATGCACTGAATAAAACGGCACAATCTGTTTTTGAACAAATGCAAGCAGATAAAAAACAAAAAATGCATATGCTTTTACTGGATTCTCCTGTAGAAAGAGCTTATCAATATGGATTGCAAAAGCTAGAAGATTGGTATGGAGATAAAACACCACAACAATTTGTTGTTCGTATGCTGGAACATCCTTGTATTCCAGTAAAAATGTATTTGTCACAAAAAATACAAAAAGCCTTTGCAAATTTAGAAGGCGATTTATATATTTATTATATTAAAACAGTGCTCTATTTGCCAAATAAAGCAGCAAAAAGTAAAGAACAGGTTTATCAAAGTATTCCGGAATTTGTAAAACGCTATCCCGAAAAAAGAAAAGAAATTGAAAGTATTTTGCTTGATATTGGCAGCACAAATGTAAAATCAAATGCAGAAAAAGCATTGGTAACTTTTGCACAGATACAAAAGGAGGTGTGTTCATGCAAGTAAATTATAAATATGCAAGCCCTTCTCAATGTACAAGCATGGAAAATACAGCAACTTTAGGTTTTAGCCCTGACTTGTCCCGTGAGGAAAAGGTTTCTTTTTTGGGTAAATTAAAACATCCCCTTTTATTTCGTGATGCAATGCTGATGCTGCGGGATATTGTTATCTCTGATATGAGTCAGCAGCAAAAAGAAAGACCAGAGTATTTTGAATGGTTAGACCAAGAAATTGAAAGACGTATCAAAATGCATGAAAAATATGCACCTAAATTAAGACAGGATTTAAAAGATAAAATGTCTGTTTGTGATGCCGAAATTGCACAGCAAAATGAAAAAATAAAAGATTTACAGGCAATACAAAGACAGTTAAAAACACAAATTGATGCCTATGATGCTTGGAAAGACTATTATAAAATTGAACGGGATTTTTGGAAGTTTATCCGGGATAGAGATTATGATTTATGGTTTGTGCTTGACCCTGTTATTACGGTACATAAAGACCAGGTTTCTTTTGAAGCCTTTTCCGTAGATGAATCCACTTATGGTTGTTTATCTGTAGCTATGGACGAATTTGATTTACTACAAGAACCAAAACTTGGAACTACGAATATTGATTTTTCTGCAAAGTTGGAAAAAGAAATGCAAAGATTTCGTAGCTATACCGATGTTACTTTGTCTGTTAATCCAGATGGTTTTACCATAGACAATGAAATTGTACCAGAATATGTAGAAAAGAAAATTGATTTGCCCGAAACTTGGATAAAGGGCTTTAATCAAGTATCTTCTGCAGCAGCACTGGACGGTATTGAGTTGGAGTTGACTCCTTCTGATATGTATGATATTTGTGCTTTTTTAAGAAAACACAAAGAGAAAAAAAGTCCTCGCTATATGAAGTGGATACTGGAACCACAACAAAAAATTAAAATTGAATTTCAACCTTTTGGTACTGTTTTGACTTTAAATGCAGTTTATCAGGGAAATCAAAAACGAGAAGAAAAAATATGGGGCAGAAGGCGCTGGCTTGTGATGGAAAAATTACTTCCTTTAGCAAAAGCCTTTTATGTGCGTTTTTTAGGCTTTGGTATGCCACAATTTATACGCGCAGATATGGGTACACTACAAATGACAGTCGGTTTTTCTTCTTGGGCTTCTAATGACTGGGTAAAGGGTACTGCATTTAATATTATGGCGGGCTTTACAGGAAATGGAAATTATAAAGAGGTTTATAAACTGTTAAAACAGGAACGTGCTTTGTCTATGCAGGAAATTTTTGACCATTTTTCAGGGGAAAAACAAGATAAGGTAAAGGCGGGCATTGGAATGTTATTCCGCCGCGGCGAGGCTTATTTTGATATTCTTAATGAAAAAGTGCGTTTCCGTCGCCTTTGCAGCGAACCAATTCCAGAAGAATTGTATGAAATTACAGACATAGAAAAGCAAGTAGAAAAATATAGCAAAAAAACATTCGATAACATGACGGTGCAATATACACCCAAAAAAGAATTTATCTTTACAACAAGATACAATGAAGGAAAATATAATCCACCTTCGATTGCGCAGATTGTGATTGACCAAGATGCACAGATTTCAAAACTAGATTGTAATTGTTATACTTTTAAAAGAGGTGCAAAAAATTTATCAGAGCCTTGCGCACATATCCTTGCGTTATATGTTGCTGCATTTAAGCTGCTAAAATTGGAAGGCTTGGAGTATAATAAGTTATATAAAATCAATGATATTATGGAGATGTTGCTATAATGGAAACAAAGGCTGATTATAGAAAATTAGTGAATGAAATGGGCAAAAAAGAGTTTACATTCCTAAAAATGCAAGAATATGGTTTTTGGCCTAGCCATTTGCCAACACCTTATGAACGTCAGCAAAATGAAACAGAAGAAGATTTTCAAAACAGACAAAAACTTTTAGACGAATTTCAAAAATTATCGGCGCAAATTGCAGACGTTTACAAAGAAAAACAGGAAATTGAAAAAAAACTCTCTGCCTTACAAAAAGAATATCAAGATACATGGGATTATGAAAAAATTCGTTCTGTTGTGGCGCAAGAAATTATGAAAGCATCTATTGCAAGACGGGCAGAACGAAAAGCAGAAAGAGAAAAACAAAAACAAGCAAAAACAGAGGCTTGGCAAAAAAGAAAAGCAGAAAATATCTTGTTTATTGGAAAAGGATATTCTAATCTTTTACATAAAAAAGAATGTGATATAGAAAAATTAAAACAAAATCATTTGCCGATTTTGGAAACAGATAAAGATGTCGCAAATTTGTTGCAGGTGGAATATAGTACCTTGCGCTATTTGACATATCATAGAGATGTTGTCACATTTGACAACTATTATCGCTTTGATATTCCTAAAAAAAGTGGCGGAATGCGTCATATCGCTGCACCAAAAACACAGCTTAAAATGGCACAAAAACAAATATTAGAACAGATATTGGAAAAAATAGAAATTTCAGATGCAGCACATGGTTTTATTAAGCAAAAATCTGTTATTACAGGGGCAAAAGTACATCCTACAAGCCCTACTTTATTGATTAACATAGATTTAGAAAACTTTTTCCCTACTATCACTTTTGAAAGAGTACGAGGCGTATATCAGCATTTTGGTTATTCTGGCTATGTTGCATCATTGCTTGCAATGATTTGTACCTATTGCGAAAGAATGCCAGTAGAAGTAAAAGGCGAAACAAAATATGTTAAAACATCAGACAGAATTTTACCACAAGGCTCTCCTGCAAGTCCTATGCTTACCAATATTATTTGTCAGAGAATGGACAAGCGTATCAATGGTTTGTGTAAAAAATTGGGTGTGGTATATACCAGATATGCCGATGATATGAGTTTTAGCTATCATGGAAATTTAGAAAATTTTGCAGTTGGCAGCTTTTTAAAGAGTATGCAAAAGATAATAGAAGAAGAAGGCTTCCATGTAAAAAAAGAAAAAACACATATCTTAAGAAAACATAATAGACAATATATTACTGGTATTGTCATCAATAATGAACAAATTGGCGTTACAAAAAAATGGATAAAAGTATTGCGTGCTTCTATTCATAATGCTAAAAAATTAAAAGATGCTGGTGAAACGATACCAAAACAAACAAAACAGGAAATTGCAGGAAAAATTGCATGGCTGAAAAGTGTAAATGAAACAAGATACCAGAAAATAATTCAACAGGCAGAATCGTTATAAAATAACCTTATTGGAGGCTGAAATAATTTATTTCAGCCTTTTTTATATTTGTGGACTTTGAAACTATATTTTATGGTAACCACATAAAAATTTTTTGTAAGAATTATAATAATTTGAGTTTAAAAATAAAAAATTCCACAATTTGTAAAGAAAATGGCTTATTATAAATTTAACAAAAGTCAGAAGTTTTTGAAGGAACTTTTTTCACTTGTGAAAAGTTCCTCCAAAGTCTACACTTCGCTCCGGTCGCTTCTAAACGAACGTCCACTGGATGTTTTGCACCCTCAAACACCTACAAGCTTTTTGAAAAAAGCTTGACCAAAAACTTTATCTTTTGCTAACAGAACAGATTCTAAATTTTTTTATTTATATACAATATTTTTTATGCGGTTGCCATGACTATATTTAAAAATGTCATGTTTTTTCCAGCAAAATGGTGTATAATAGGAGAATACAGATTAAAAGAAAGAGAGAGAAAATCATGAAAAAATTTATGATGATAGATGGAAACAGCATTGTAAATAGAGCATTTTATGGTGTACCATTATTGACAAATGCAGAAGGCATTTATACCAATGCAATTTATGGTTTTATGAATATCCTATTTAAGTTGTTGGAGGAGGAAAAACCGGATTATTTAGCCGTTGCCTTTGATTTACATGAGCCTACCTTTCGACATAAAATGTATACGGACTATAAGGGAACACGGAAAGGAATGCCAGAAGAATTACGCCAGCAAATGCCTCTTTTAAAACAGCTTTTACAAGCAATGCATATCAAGCAATATGAAGTGGCAGGATATGAAGCAGATGATATTTTAGGAACGCTTTCCCAAAAGGCAGAACAAGCAGGAATGATAGCTGTTGTTGTATCTGGCGATAGGGATTTATTACAGTTGGCAAGCGATACCTTAAAAGTACGGATTCCAAAAACAAAGGGCGGAAAAACAGAAGTAGAAGATTATTTTGGAAAAGATGTTTTACAAAAATATGGTGTAACTCCTACAGAATTGATTGATGTAAAAGCATTAATGGGAGATGCTTCTGATAATGTGCCTGGTGTGCCTGGGATTGGAGAAAAAACAGCTGTTAAAATAATACAACAATATAAAAACATAGAACAAGCAATTTTAAATTGTGATGCTATTAAGCCTAAAAAAGCATCAGAAAATTTAAAGGCATTTCAGGAACAGGCAAGATTAAGCAAAACACTTGTTACTATTATAAGAGATGTCCCTTTAGAAATGGAAACACAAGGAATTGACCATATGTTTACGGAAGAAGCCTATAAAATAATAAAAAATTTGGAATTTAAAACTTTTTTTTGTTATTTTCAACAAAACACAAGCGAAACAACAAAAATTCAAGTGCTTAAAACTGAAACACAATGGAAAGATTTTTTTGCTGCTTTACCAAAACAAACAGAAATTGCGTATACTTTATTAACAGAAAATAATGTCATTTATGCTATTAGTTTGTACTATGATAATGCTTATTTTTTAGAGCTGGAAACGCCAGAAACTTTACAGCAGGCAAAAGAGTTTTTTGAAAAGGATGATTATTTGAAAATTGCGCATGATGCCAAAAAAGATATTGCTATTTTAAGACAGAATCAAATAGCGTTGAAAAATGTGGTGTTTGATACTGCATTAGCAGGATATATCTTAAATTCTACAAAAGATTCTTATGAATATGATGATATAGCAAAGGAATTTTTAGAAGAAATTTATCCCTCAGAACAAGAATTGCTGGGAAAAGGAAAAACAAAACTTTCTATACTTGCTTTGGAGGAAAAGGAAAGAATACAATTTATTTGTAAACAAGCAGAAGTGACTTATCGAGCAAAGGCAAAAATGGCTGAAAAAATAAAACAAAATCAACAGGAATATTTATATTACCAAATAGAATTGCCTTTGATAAGGGTATTGGCAGATATGGAAAAATATGGTATACGAGTGCAAAAGGAGACTTTACAACAATATGGTGTTTTGTTACAAAAAAATATTGATTGTTTGACCTCAGAAATTTATACTATGGCAGGCGTGGAATTTAATATTAATTCTCCTAAACAGCTAGGAGAAATTTTATTCAGTGAAAAGCATATGGCACTCCCCGGAGGAAAAAAAACAAAAACAGGTTATTCTACCGCAGCAGAAGTATTGGAAAAATTAGAACATCCCATCATTGAAAAAATATTGCAATATCGGCAGCTAACAAAGTTAAAAACAACTTATGTAGATGGTCTTTTATCTGTATTAGACGAAAAGACACAAAAAATATATTCTACATTTCATCAAACAATTACAGCAACAGGTCGTATCAGTTCAAGTGAACCAAATTTGCAAAATATTCCCATTCGTTTAGATTTAGGCAGACAATTAAGAAAAGTATTTATACCGACAGATGAAAATTATTGTTTTTTAGATGGGGATTATTCACAGATTGAATTAAGAGTGTTGGCACATATTGCAGATGATAAAACTTTGATAGAAGCTTTCCAACAAAATCAGGATATTCATAGGCTGACTGCATCACAGGTTTTTAATGTACCATTTGAAGAAGTTACGGAATTGCAAAGAAGAAATGCAAAAGCAGTTAATTTTGGTATTGTATATGGTATAGGTGCTTTTCGTTTAGGGCAAGAATTAAATATTTCCATAAGGGAAGCAGAAGATTATATTGCAGGATATTTTAAAAAATATACTAATATCAAAAAATATATGGATAAAGCAATTATAAGTGCAGAAGAAAAAGGATATGCAGAAACCATTTTTAATCGGCGGAGAGCAATGCCAGAGCTCCATGCCAAAACATTTGTACAGCGTTCTTTTGGGGAAAGAGTAGCAATGAATATGCCAATACAGGGGACTGCAGCAGATATTATTAAAATTGCGATGATACAGGTACATCAAAAATTGCAGGAAAAAGGATTAAGAGCAAAGCTCATTTTACAAGTACATGACGAATTATTATTAGAGGTACACAAAGAGGATGCAAAAGAAGTAGCTGAGTTATTAAAGCAAACCATGGAGCAAGCAGTGCAATTAAAAGTTCCTATGTTAGTAGAAGTACATCAAGGAAATTCATGGTTCGAAACAAAATAACTACCTTTCTTGAAAGAAAGGTAGCAAAGAACTTTTGTGCAAAACTGGCGTTTTGCAGCTGTGGGATGGAGTTGAGTGGTTGCTTTAGATGAACGACAACGGAGCACCATCGGAAAAAATTTAGAATCTGTACCGTTCGCAAAAGAAAAAGCTTTTTGTCCAACTTTTTTTCAAAAAAGTTGGTGGAGTTTGAGGGTGCAAAACGTCCAGTGGACGTTTGTTCTGCACCGACCGGAGCGAAGCGTAGACAAAGCCTCAAGGTTCTAATTCGCTTGTAAGCGTGTTTTTGAAGAAGTTTGGAGGAACTTTTCACAAGTGAAAAAAGTTCCTCCAGGAAGGTCTGACTTTTTTCAACTTCTTATTAATCCACTTTTTTACCTACCTTTCTTGAAAGAAAGGTAGCAAAGAACTTTTGAGCGGTGCAAAACGTCCGGTGGACGTTTGTTCTGCACCGACTGAAGCGAAGCGTAGACAACTTCGTTTCGCTGCCGTGCGATGGACTTGAATGGTCATTATAGAGGAACGACAAAGAACTACCAACAGTAAAAATTTACAATTTGTTCTATTTGTAAAAGTATCCAACTTTTTTTAAAAAGTTAGGGAAAGAAAGGAATAAAATGATGAAAGTAATTGGTTTAACAGGGGGAACAGGAAGCGGAAAAAGTGTTGTATCCGCTTTTTTAAAACAAAATGGTGCTTATATTATTGATGCAGATGAAATTGCACATGATATTATTGCAAAAGGAAAACCAGCTTATGAAGAAATTACAAGTTATTTTGGTGGCGCAATATTAGATGAAAATAGAAATATATTAAGAAAAAAATTAGGTAGTATTGTGTTTACAAATAAGGAAAAGTTGGATTTTTTAAACCATTGTACGCATAAATATATTACACAGGAAATTGACAGACAAATTGCAGAAAAAAAATATCAAAAAGAGCATTGTTGTATTGTGTTAGATGCACCACTTTTATTAGAAGCAAAATTAGAAAATAGATGTAACGAAATTTGGGTTGTATTTGCAGAAGAAGAAGTGCGAGCAAGAAGAATTATGGAAAGGGATACTATTACATATCAAGAAGCAAAAAATCGGATTGGTTCGCAAAAAAATTGGGAGGTCTACCGTCAAAAGGCTGATTTGATTTTAGATAATAGTAAGGATTTGGAATACTTAAAAAGACAGTTGGAATCTATATTTTATATGAGAATAGGAAATGGAGATAAAATATGAAAATATGGAACATTGCAAAAATAACTTTATTTTTTGCAGTTGTGGTGATAGTATGCCGTTTTGTACTGCTTCCTTTTGTTTTTCCAAGAAAGTATCAAAAAGAAATTGAATATTTTTCACAGGAATATCATTTGCCGGAGTCATTAGTGTATAGTGTTGTTTTTACGGAAAGTAAATTTGAACATGATGCAGTTTCTTTAAAATCAGCAAAGGGCTTGATGCAAATAGGAGAAGGCACCGGAGAATGGGCAGGAGGATTATTAGACATTACAGAATATAACCAAGAAATGTTGTTTGAACCACAGGTAAATATTAAAATTGGCTGCTGGTATTTAGATAAATTAATTCATCAATTTGATGGAATCCAAACAGCATTGGCAGCATATAACGCTGGAAGTGGTAATGTATCAAAATGGCTTCTGGATAGTAAGTATAGTGATGATGGAAAGACATTAAAAGAAATTCCCTATGGAGAAACAAAAAGATATGTTAAAAAAGTAATCATAACACAAAAAATATATCAGTGGCTTTATGATATAGAATAAAAAAGGTTAGAGTTCTTTTATTTTGGAAAAGGAGCATATAACGGATGAAAAGATTATGTATATTGTTGTTTTTGTTTAGTTTCCATACTAGTTTTGTTTATGCAGAAACAAAACAAATTCAATTAAAAGTCGACCGTCAGGAAGTGGAAATCAATCATCAAAAAATAGCATATCAGGGAACCCCTTTTTTTGATAATGGAAAGGGTGTTATTTATTGTCATGTGAGAAGTATCCCCGAAATGATACAGCAAGATTTAGAATTGATATGGGACGAAAGCACGAAAACAGCTTTTGTACGATTTCAAGGAGAAAATAAATTGCAGTTGATGCAAAAGGAAAATAAAATTATAATCAAGGATACTGTAATCGAAAATCAAATTATACAAAAAAATAATCAAATCTATCTTCCCGTTTTTTTATTGTCGGAAGCCTTTGATGTTGACATACAAGTAGTATCGGATTATGATGATTTTACTACAGTCATCGGGGAGGAAAGAGAAGGCGTTTATCGAAAATTAGGATATTTAAAAAATGACTTTAAAAGCGTTGGAAAGTATATTCAACAAAATATAGATGCTGCTTTTACATTGGAAGCATTTTCAGATAAATATTGGAAAGAAACAGGAAATAATGTAGAAATGCTTTCTACACATTATTTGCTGGGAGAATTTGAAACAGATTTTTGTTATCATGTGACGTCAGTCAATGGTCAGGTGATTGAAATACGGAGAACTGGGACACCGCTTTATCATTTTGAGGGAGAGATACCAAGCAAAGAAAAGGTTGATGCATTTGTAGATGCATTACAAAAAAACAATAAATATTATTTTGCACGGCAAGAAGTTTATAAAAAATACCAAAAAGATAATTTTTATTTGGAAATATATTATTATTATAAAGGAAAAGAATTTCCGATGAAAGAAATCTATTGTTTTCAAAATGGTACATGGCTGCTTCAGGAGCCTGAAATAGAAAAAACAGGGAGGAAACAATGAAAAAATTAATACTTTTTATCATTACCTTTGGATGGTTAGTAACAGCTTGCAATCAACAGCCACAGGAGGCAACAGAACAATTACAAACGGAACAACAAAGGCAAATAGAACAGACAGAACAGATAGAACAAGAAGAACAAACAGAACAAAAAACACAACCAGTAGCAGAGCAGCAAATACCAGTGCAGGAAGGTGGAACTCTTTATCTTACTATGAGAAATGCGAAAACTTTAAATCCATTGTTAAATCAAGATGCTTCTGTAGATAATATTTTAAAACTGATTTATATGCCTTTAATACGCTTGGACGAAAACCACAAACCAGCACCTTTGATTGCACAGGATTGGAGTTTTGATGAGGGTGGGGCTGTTCTTACCCTTTCTTTAAGAAGTGATATTTATTGGCAAGATGGAACCAATTTGACAGCAGATGATGTTATTTACTCGTTTGATACCCTTGCTAGAACGGCAGATGCAAATGCAGTGTATAAAGGGTGTATGAATTATATTAGAACTTATCGAAAATTATCTGATTATAGTATAGAAATTGGGTTTCATCAAAATTTTAGTGGGAATTTATATGCTTTACTGATGCCCATTATCAGCCGGCAATATTATGGCAATATTAAGACTTCTGGAAAAGATATGCTCCCTATGGGAAATGGCTTTTTTCAATTTGATAGTTACCTTCCTGCAAAAGAAATGCGATTAAAAAAATGTATCAGTAGTTTTGGCACAACAGCACATATTGATGAAATTGTTGTTAATATTAGTACAGATAGGGATACAGATTTATATTCTTTTGAGCAGGGATTGACGGATATATTATTTTTAGGCTCGTTTGATATTGGAAAATCGGACAATGAAAATGATACAAAATATTATAGTTGTACTACTAATTATTATGATTTTATTGGGTTTAATTTTTCAAAAAGTTTATTTCAGGATAGTAATGTTAGAAAAGCGATTGCAAGTATTACACCAAAAGAATCTTTGTTAGAGAGTGTTTATTTGGGGCATGGTGTCGTTGCAGAAACACCAATAAATCCGACCTATTGGTTTTATGAGCCAGAAGTGAGTAAATATGATTTTAGTATTTCGCAGGCAAAAGAGTATTTAGCAGCATCTAATTGGAAGGATAACAATGAGGACGGAATTTTAGATAGAACCACCAATGAATTAGCAGAAACATTCCGTGTATCTATTCTGTATAATACAGAAAATGAAATTAGAAGGCAAATTGCAATCCGTTTGGGAGATGAATTAAGAGGAATTGGTGCAGAAGTATCTTTAGATGGGCAGCCCTATGATGTTTATACGCAAAAGTTGCAAGCAGGCGATTTTGATTTATTTGTAGGTGGTTGGCAGTTGTCTGTAATACCGAATTACTCTTTTATGTTACATTCTGCACAGGTTGGTTTGACAAATTATACACGCTATCAAAATGGAGATATGGATGCATTGCTTGGAGTGGCGTATAATGCAGTAAAAGAGGAAGATATAAAACTAGCCTATAGCAATTTGCAAAAAAAGATTACAGAAGAATTGCCTTATATTAGTATTGCTTTCCGGGATTATACTTTGCTTTCTTCTGATAGGGTGCATGGAAATGTTAAGCCTTTAGAAAATAATATTTTTGATAATATTAATGAATGGTTTTTGTACGAACAAAAACCTTGAAATGCTGTATTTTATAAAAAAGTAAAAAAAGGAGGTCATTAAGCATGTCTGAAATGCGAAAAAATAAGTTGACAGGGGAATGGATTATTTATGCAGAAAATCGCAAAAAAAGACCTTATGAATTTGAAAAAAAAATGGAGAAAAAAGATATAAAAAATAATCCTTGTCCTTTTTGCAAAGGAAATGAGGACAAAACAACAAAGGCAATTTTTCAGGACAGACAAAAAGATTGGAGTATTCGTGTGTTTCCTAATCGTTTTCCAGCTGTAGAACAACAAAGTGAAAAAATAACAACAGAAGGTTTTTATGACGCAATAGCAGCAGTAGGACGGCATGAAGTGGTGGTGGATACTCCAAACCATGACGAAACAATAGAACAATTTTCTTTAGAGCATATTGAAAATATACTAACAGTATTACAAAAACGTTTTTTAGACATTAAACAAACAGAAAATGTGAAGCAAGTACAGATATTTAAAAATGCAGGCGCAGATGCTGGTATGTCAATCCAACATTCCCATTGGCAGCTTATCGGTTTACCAACGGTATCCAAACGACAGGAAAATTATGAAAAAACTGCAAAAGAATATTATGATAAAAATAACAGTTGTATCCTTTGTGACATGATTGCATGGGAAAAAGAACATAAAAGCAGAGTTTGTTGCGAAACAGAAGAATTTATTGCAATTACACCCTATGCTTCAAGATTTTCTTATGAAATATGGTTATTACCGAAAAAACATATTTCTTCTTTTGCGCAGCTAGAAAAAAAAGAATTAAAAGAATTAGCATGGATGATGAAAAAAATGCTAAAAAGAATTACAGAATTAAGAGAGGACATCAGTTATAATATTTGCTTTATAGAAGGTGGTACAGAAGAAGTGCAACAGCACGGAAAAGGACTGCATTGGTCTGTGCAAATATTGCCAAGGATTGGTGGCTTTGCAGGGCTGGAATTTGCTACAGAAACCTATATCAATTCTGTTTTACCAGAAACTGCTGCAAAGTGGTATCAAGAAGAATAAAAAAGAAAGACCTTGAGGGCTTTGTTCTATGCTTCGCTCTGGTCGGTGCAAAACGTTCACTGGACGTTTTGCACCCTCAAACACCCACTTCTTTCTTGAAAGAAAGAAGCAAAGAACTTTAGCCGGAAACTTCGTTTCCTGGAAAGTATATTTTCTGCTATAATACTATTTATACACGAACATTGATAACTGTATATAAGTGGTTGTGCTGAGAAATATTATGCGAAAACCAAGCTTTCCTTCAGCACGTAAAATATACAAGGTACGAATGTACAGTATAAACCGTTATAGGGATGGTGCAGCCCGAATTTACGCCTGTGGAGATAGTAGGTTACGAGGTCTAGGAAGCAGGAAGCCCATTGGCTTTAGACAATGGGTAGTTCACCATAGAAATTAAGAGCTTTAGCAAGATTTCTGGAAAATTTTATATTTTATTCCATTTTATAAAATTAAAGTTATTTTGCTTTCTTTCAAGGTTTTTCTTTTAATTTTCCGATGATGTACAGTTTGTGTTCTATGTAAGGTGTTGTTCATCTTACGTCAAACAAGGTTAAAGTTCTTTCGCTTGCTTTCTTTCAAGGTTTTTCTTTTAATTTTCCGATGATGTACAGTTTGTGTTC
>CAJUKL010000033.1:21683-26928 GCA_910587195.1 uncultured Clostridia bacterium
TATGTAAGGTGTTGTTCATCTTACGTCAAACAAGGTTAAAGTTCTTTCGCTTCCTTTCTTTCAAGAAAGGAAGTAATAAAAGTAAAAAGGAAAAATATAATAACATCATGCAGAAAAGACAAAGTAAAAAAAATAGTTTCGATGGCGAGCCTATTTGTATGATATAACGTATGATAAGACCAGAGGCACTACCAGCTAATAACGGCTTAAAAAAACAGTTTCCCCATAAAATATGTACCCGTGTGCAGCAAAAAATTTTGTACAGAGAAAGTGCCATTGTTACGATTAAACTTAAAAACCACCCAACCAAATAAGCATAAACGCCATAAATTGGAATGAAAAAATAAATAAAAGCAATATTAATCACAGAAGATAGTATATTTGTTTGAAAAATAAAAGTATGTTCTCCTAAGCCATTTAATAATCCATTTATTGTCATTTGCATATACAAAAAAGGACAGATAAATGCAAGTAAAAAAAGAATATCTCCTAAATCACTATGCCCATATACAATATAACAAACTTCTTTTGGAAAAACAGCAAATACAATTCCTGCACCAATGCTTAAAATAGAAGAAAATAGTAATGCAGCAGATACTGTTGCAGATATTTTATTTTGTTGGTTGATAGCAGAAGCTTCTGAAATTTCTGGCACCAGAGAAACAGAAACAGAAGTTAAAAAAGCAGAGGGCAGCAAAATTAAAGGCATTGCCATGCCGGTTAATTCACCATAAGTACGCATGGCTTCTGTGGCAGAAAGTCCAAAAAGTTGCAGTCTTTGGGGAATTAAAATATTTTCAGCGGTGGATAAAAAAGAACTAACAACACGGCTTGCAGTTAATGGAATTGCCATGCTACAAACCATATAAAATGCTTTGGAACGTCCAAACGTTGGCTTTTTTATATATTTCTTTTTTCTTTTAAAATGAAGATAATGGAAAAATACAAATAAAAATGAAATTACTTCTCCTGAAACGATACCGATGACAGCACATACACAGGCATAAGATAAGCCTTTTGGTACAAATAAAGATGCTGTACAATAAATGGCAAACATACGCACAATTTGCTCAAGTATCTGAGAAATTGCTGGTATAATAGCATGTTGTAAACCTAAAAAATAACCACGAATACAAGAGCCACTTGACATAAAAGGAATGGCAAACGCAAGAACACGAAAAGCAAAGGTAATACGAGGTTCTTTTAATATTACTGTGGAAAACCAATCTGCATAAAAAAATAAAAAACTGCTGATAATTAGACTGGCAAAAAGTGTCATAAAAAGGGATTGTTTTAAAATACGTCCCATATTTCCTGTTTGATTGCGTGCTTTTTCCTGTGCTGTTAGCTTGGATATGGTGGTAGTAAAACCAGAGGAAGTAATACTCCAAGTCAACATATAAATAGGCATAATTAATTGGTAAAGTCCCATTCCTTCAGAGCCAATAAGATTGACCATATAAACACGATAAAAAAAACCAATTACTTTTGTAATTAAACTGGCAGAAGTTAAAATTAATGTGCCAGTAATGAGTGTTTTTTTGCTCATAAAAAATCCCTCTTTTTGCATAGTTTGTTTAACATATGCGAAAAAAGAGGGAGATATACCCATTATTTTGATTTTGAAATGGTACTGTAAACAGGTAATCCAATTAAGGTAATAACAATGCTAATAATAGAACGTAATCTGTTATCGGTAGAAATTGCTTCTATAAAATGTCCGGAACCTAAAGTGGAAAATGTTTCAGATAATGTTGCAGCGTCACAAATAAAAAGCTGATTTAAAATAACATATACACCACTTACAATAGCGATAATGGGAATAATAGGATACAATGGTACTTTATAAATTCTGTCTGCATTTGCCCATTTTTCCATTTTCCGCAACTTTATAACAGCAACAAAGGTCAATGTATAAAATATCCAGCAGGAAAATACAGCAACATCTGTTAATAAATTAAATTGTCCTGTTAAAGAGTAAATAGCACCAATTGCGCCTACCAATATAATGGAATTCATAGGAACTTGTGCACCGTTTAATTTAGAAAGCACATGGCTTGCAGGGAAAGAACCTTCTGCTGCTAAAGAATAGGCAACACGAGAACCAGAAAGCACAAATCCATTACAAGCACCAAACACAGAAATCATAATACCAACTGCAATAATTTTACCACCAACTTCACCAAAAATAGCAGTTGCAACATCTGCTGCTGGTGTTGCTGTTGCGCCTAATGTACTTGCAGGTAATACCCAAAGATATGCTAAATTGATGACAAAGTAAACTGCCATAATTGCAGAAACACCGCCAACAATCGCGAGTGGTAAATCTTTTCCTGGGTTTTTCATTTCTCCTGCAATCGCTCCAACGTTTGTCCAGCCTTCAAAAGCAAATAATACCGCCAAAAGTAAGGAGCTTAATGCATTTCCTGCTCTTACACCTTCCCCAACCATAGGGCTAAAAATAGGATTTTGTCCAGAACCTTTGATAAAACCAAATATCATAAGTAAAATTAAGGGTATCAATTTACAGACGGTTGAAACGACTTGGACAGCACCGCCTACGCCAGAACCAAGCGCATTTAATACAATAATAATAATGATAATTGCAATGGTGATAGCAGGTGTCAAAGCAGGATTGTTTGTAAAAAGTTCAAGTTGCTGTGCACAGATAACAGAAAGTGCCGCAATCATAGCAGGATAAAATAAAACACTTTGCATCCAGCCTGCTAAATAACCTACTTTTTTTCCAAAGGCTTCTTCTAAATAGGCAACCATGCCGCCTGTTTTTGGAATTAAAATAGCAATTTCTGCAAATGTTAATGCTGCCGCAATACTAGCAAGACCGCCAATAATCCAAGCTATCATGCCCAAACCCGGTGCACCACCTGTAGTTGTATAAATAGATTGTGGTTTAAAAAATACCCCGGAACCGATAACGGAACCAACTACTGTTGCTAAAGCAGTAGATAAGCCTAATGTTTTTTTCATTTCGTTGCTGTTTGACATAAAAAGCCTCCTTTATGATTGATATGATTAAAAATAGATAAACATTGCCTTTTTATATGGTATAAAATAAAAAAAGGGTACAAAAAAAGAGAGAACAACACGCAAAAAAAACGTGCCTTTCTCTCTGTCCTTATAACCTGAAAGCATTACTCCTACGGTGATTTTGTTAAAAAACAAGATACTCTCCAGAGTTCCATCAATAGCAGGTCAGTTTGCCTGAAAGATTCTTTCATATTTGGCAATATGAAATTGCTTCATCGGCTTTCTATGATACAAATGGTACAAAATTAGAAATTTTCCTACTACTTCATTTGGCAATATTTAATTTTTTATTATTATACTATACAAAAATTTATTTGTCAAACGCTTTCTTGAAAGAAAGCATTGAACTTTGTGTAAAACTTCGTTTTGCTGCTGTGCTTTGGAGTGGAATAGTTGTTTTGAATGAATGAAAACAGAATACCATCGGAAAAAAATTTAGAATTTGTTCCGTTCACAAAAAACTTTAAATCGCCTACGGCGAACAAAAATTGATTTCCGTACCACCAAAAAAGGAATACTTGACTTTCTATTGCTGCTATGTTATCATCTAAAAAATATATGATTTGCGATGATTGAGAGATGGGCAAAGCTGGTTACAACTTCAGAGAGCAGTCTGGTTGCTGAAAAGACTGTAGTACAGTATTTGTAAATTACGACTCATGAGCTTTTTGCAAGAGTCCAAAGGGATAAAGGCAAAACGGTTGCCATTCGTTATTATGGCACAAAGGCGTTGTTAGACGTAAATTAAGGTGGTACCACGAGTTTCCTCGTCCTTTTGGACGGGGAATTTTTTATTATAAAAAAAAGGAGTAATGATTTATGAAAAATGCTTATGATGTATTAAAAGAAAGAGGATTTATTGAACAAATGACGCATGAAGAAGAAATCAGAGAATTGTTCAGCAAAGGAGAACCAGTAACATTTTATATTGGTTTTGATCCTACAGCAGATAGCCTTCATGTAGGGCACTTTTTAACAGTTATGGCAATGGCACATATGCAAAGATGCGGTCACAGACCTATTTGTTTGATGGGTGGCGGTACAGGCATGATAGGCGACCCTACTGGAAAAACAGATATGCGTCGTATGATGACCATAGAAGAAATTGACCACAATGTAAATTGCTTTAAAAAACAACTTTCCCATTTTATTGATTTTGATGATGACAAAGCAATCATTGTCAATAATGCAGATTGGTTAAGAAATTTGAATTATATTGAATTTTTAAGGGAAATCGGTGTTAGTTTTTCTGTCAATAAAATGTTAACTGCAGAATGTTTTAAAACAAGAATGGAAAAAGGGCTTTCTTTTTTAGAATTTAACTATATGATTATGCAAGCCTATGACTTTTTAGAATTAAATAAACGTTATCACTGTGTAATGCAGTTAGGCGGAAATGACCAATGGTCAAACATTATTGCAGGTGTCGATTTAATTCGAAGAAAAGAAAGTAAACCTGCTTATGGTATGACATTTTCTCTTTTAACCAATAGTGAAGGGAAAAAAATGGGCAAAACAGAAAATGGTGCTGTATGGTTAGATGCATCAAAAACATCCCCTTACGAGTTTTACCAATACTGGAGAAATATTGGAGATAAAGATGTTAAAAAATGTCTTTCTCTTTTAACTTTTTTACCGATGGAAGAAGTCAACCGTCTTTCTGCATTGGAGGGCAGTGAAATTAACAAAGCAAAAGAGGTACTTGCATTTGAACTAACAAAAATTGTACACAATGAACAGGAAGCACAAAAAGCACAAGAAGCTGCTAAATCTTTGTTTGAAAAAGGTGCAGCAGGTGGTTCTGTTCCAACAACAGAAATGTCTACCGCAGAATTTGTAGACGGCATTGATATTATTACCCTTTTAACAACTGCAGGAATTGTATCCTCCCGTTCTGAGGCACGTCGATTGGTGCAGCAAGGCGGTATCAAAGTAGCAGATAAAAAAATTGACAATATTGAGCATAAAGTAACGATTGCCGATTTTACAAATAATCAAGTATTGATACAAAAAGGAAAAAAAGGATTCCATAACATTGTTATTTTTTAAGGCTTAAAAAATAAATAGGGTAACCGCATAAAAATTTTTTCGCATAAATTATAATAATTTGAGTTTGAAAATAAAAAAATGACACAGCTTGTCAAAAAATGACTTATTATGAACTTAACAAAAGTCAGAAGTTCTTGGGGAAACTTTT
>CAJUKL010000034.1 GCA_910587195.1 uncultured Clostridia bacterium
CAACGCACCCATCGGTTAAAACTTTCGATTTGTTCCGTTCGCAAGAGGTAAAGTTCTTGGTCAAGCTTTTTTCACACTTTCTTGAAAGAAAGTAAGCAAAGAACTTTTGTGCGAAACTTCGTTTCGCAGCTGTATGTTCAGCTTGAATGCTTACTTTAGAGGAACGACAACGCACCCATCGGTTAAAACTTTCGATTTGTTCCGTTCGCAAGAGGTAAAGTTTTTGGTCAAGCTTTTTTCACACTTTCTTGAAAGAAAAGTAGCAAAGAACTTTTGTGCGAAACTAGCATTTTGCTGCCGTACAATGAAGTTGAATGGCTTCTTTAGATGAATGACAACAGAACCCCATTGAAAAAACTTAGAATTTATTTTTTCATATTGATTCCTAAAATACCACCTACACCACCACCGGCTGCTGCCAAAAGCAGCATCAAACCTTTAGAACCCATTATGCCAAAACCACTGCCTGCTACACCATCTAACAAAAACAATATAATGCCATATGTAATACCTGCTAAAATTCCCCATAAAATTCCTCTTGCTTTGGCACATCTTGCCCAGTCAAACCCTGCAACACCAGCAGATATTACAGTGCAGCATAGCGCAATTAAAGGTATCTTTTCTTCTGTCACATCTGTATAAGTTAAAAGAATACCATATGTAATAAAAATAATACAAGTGATAGCATATGCCATTATCATACCCTTCAACATACATAATATTTGACTATCTCCTATTTCTTTTTTGACTGTTTCTCTTTTTTTCATGTTTTGTTTTTTTTCCTTTTTTTCCACAATGTTCCCTCCCATTTTTCTACTATTTTATGATAGGCAAAAAAAGAATATGATTGAAAAAAGTATCAAAAAATGGTACACTGTTTTAAATTGATAATTTTAGAAAGAAGGAAAGCGTATGATAGACCTTCATACTCATTCTTATTATTCTGATGGCACCTTTTCACCAGAAGCTCTTGTAGTAGAGGCAAAAAAAAGAGGTCTACAAGCAATCGCTTTAACAGACCATGATACCATAGATGGTTTAGCATTATTTCAACAAGCAGGAAAAACTCATCAAATCGAAACCATTACAGGAGTTGAATTTGCAGCGCAATATCATCGTTTTGGAGAGCAAGAAATTCATATTGTTGGGCTAGGATTTTCTCCCGATGCAACTGTATTGACCAAACAAATGAAGGCGATTGTAACTGCACGAGAAACTCGAAATCAAAAAATGGTTTTTGCACTAAATAAACTTGGTTTCTCTATTTCTTATCAGGAGATACAACAAAATGCCAGCGGAAATATTGTGACAAGAGCCCATTTTGCCAATGTTTTAGTGCATAAAAAAATTGTTAAAACCACAAAAGAAGCCTTTGATAAATACCTTTCTGCAAATAAACCTGCTTACGTGGAAAGAGAAATTTTAACACCAGAACTTTGTATTGAAACCATACAAAAAGCAGGTGGTGTCGCAGTATTGGCACACCCAACATTATACTATATGGATTATCAACAAATAGAACTGCTTGCCCAAGAACTAAAAAATTACGGTCTTGCTGCTATAGAAGTACAATATTCTTCTTATTCCGCAGAACAACGTAAAAAAATAACACAAATAGCTGATAAAGTTGGTTTATTGTATAGTGGTGGCAGCGATTTTCATGGTAAAAATCGTCCCAATGTACAACTAGGAACAGGAAAAAATAATTTGCATATTCCTTACACCTATTGGCAAGCCCTAAAATCTCATTTACATTTATTATAGAAAGGAAGTAATTTTATTATGTCTATTGAAAAAGTAAAAGCATATTTTGAACAATTTGGGAGAGAAAAAGATGTCATTGAATTTGAAACTTCTTCTGCTACCGTAGAATTAGCAGCAGAAGCAGCACATGTTATTCCTGCCCGCATTACCAAAACATTAGCCTTTCAATCTGGCGACAGTTGTATTTTAATCGCTACTGCAGGAGATGCTAAAATAGATAACAAAAAATTTAAGGCAGAATTTTCCATGAAAGCAAGCATGCTTTCTCCAGACAAAACACTTGCTTTGACAGGACATGCCATTGGTGGAGTTTGTCCTTTTGCTGTCCCTGAAACAGTTAAAACTTATGTAGATGTTTCTTTAAAACGTTTTACAACCGTATTTCCTGCTGCTGGCAGCAGTAACTCTGCCATTGAACTCACTTGTGATGAGCTATTTGAATATGGAAAATGTGAAAAATGGATTGATGTTTGTAAAGGTTGGGAAGAAACGGAAATTTAATCCATTTGATAGCATTGCAATATCATAAAATTTGTAATATACTTTATAATATAATTGTATCAAAAAACTTATAAAACATGAAATGGAGAAAAGGCATGAAAATATCTACAAAAGGTCGCTATGGTATTCGTCTTATGCTTTGTTTAGCATTGCAATATAAACAAGCAAGATATATTCCCCTAAAAATGATTGCACAGCAACAAGAAATTTCTGAAAAATATTTAGAACAAATTATCAATCCTCTTATGAAAGCAGGTTTTGTAAAAAGTTTTAGAGGCGCACAAGGAGGATATACACTCATTCAAGAGCCTTCTGATATTACAGTAGGTGACATTTTACGTACATTAGAGGGTTCTCTTTCTCCTGTGGACTGCTTGGAGCATCCAAGTTGTAAACGTGCTGATGTTTGTGCTTCTCTTTCCTTGTGGCAAAAAATTAAAACTGCTGTCGATGATGTAGTAGATAATACTACATTAGCAGATTTAGTAACAGAATATTATGAAAAAAATCAAGTGGAAATTTAAAAAACAAAAGCCTTGAGATTTCATCTCAAGGTTTTTTATCTGCCAGTTTTAAAGAAAACAAAAAAGTGGTTCCTTTTCCTTTTTCACTTTTCACGCCAATATTTTCCCCATGCGCCAATAAAAATTCTCTTACAATCGAAAGTCCTAAGCCACTTCCGGTTTTATCTTTTCCTCGAGAACTATCCACTTTATAAAATCTATCAAAAACATATTTCACATCTTCTTCACTAATTCCTTTTCCATAATCTTTTACACTAACCAACAATTTTTTATTGTCTTTTAATGCTGTTTCAATTTCTATTTTTTTGCCTTCTTCTGAAAATTTAATAGCATTATCCACTAAATTATAGATGACACGTGCAATTTTATCTTCATCTGCTTCTACAAAAGTTTCTTTTTCTACAAAAATGGCATCAATTTTAATATCTTTTTTTTGTAACTGTGGTTCTAAACGTTCAATGCTTTCTCTAATTAAATTATTAATATTAAAACGTGTTTTTTCTAAAGTAATGGTACTTGTTTGCGCCCTACTTAATTCTACAATGTCATTGGTCAATTTTGTCAATCTTTTTGTTTCTTCTAAAACAATATTCAAATAGTGTTCTTGCTTTTCATGGGGAATGGTGCCATCTAATATAGCACCCAAAAAACCCTGTATAGAAGTTAAAGGAGAACGTAAATCATGGGAAACATTCGCAATAAAATCCCTTCTTACTTTTTCATATTTATCCAAACTTTCTGCCATATGATTAAAACTTTCTGCTAATTGTCCCACTTCATCTTCGCTATTGATTTCAACTCTTTGTTCAAAATTTCCTCCTGCAATTACTTTTACAGCTTCATTCATTTGTAAAAGCGGGCTACTGATTCTTTTACTAAAAATATAAACAAAAATAATTCCAATGCCCATAATCGCTGTTAAAATAAAAAAGCCCATTTGATACATTCCTTGTAAAGACCGTTCTATTTCCAGCATAGAGGTACACATAAAAATGCCTGCAATTTGCTCTGTTTGTAAAGGATAGCCAACTGTTAATACAGGGTCATCAAACATTCCATTAATTTTTCCTTCTAATGATACAATCTGTCCATCTAATACACTGTCCATTACATTTTGATTGGTAATGGTTTGTCCAATCCAAGCATCATCAATGCCTGGTGAAGCTAATACCACAACACCATTTTTATCAATAAAAAAGATACTTGCTGACATATAATCTTCCAATATCTGTAATTCATAAGCCAAATTGCTTAAATCTCCTGTAAAATAAGCCCTTTTATATTCTTTTGAAATTTTCATGCCCTGATTGATTAAATCTTCTTTTGTTTCATCCATATAATGCTGTGTATATACTAAAGACAATACCATACCCACTAATATAAAATTAGCAAAAAGGGTTCCAACATAGAGTAAAAGCTGTTTTGTAAAGATTGATTTTATTTTCATTCTTAAATTCCTCCAAGTTATTTGCTTTTTCCCAAAAACATAGTATACTACACATAGTGAACAAGAAAGGAGATAGAAACGATTGTTTCTTATAATGGTATGAAAAAATTAAACAGAACAAACTTTGTTGATATTGTTCTATTTGCTTTTGCTATTTATTTACTTTTTACTACAAACTGGTCAAATGTAGACAAGTTTTCTCAATTACTTTTATTGATGTATGCACTCTGTATTACATTGCGTATTGGCAACATCATGAAAATAAAACAAAAAGAGCTAATGGAAAAAAAGCAACAAGAAAAAATAGAACAGCAAAAGCAATCAAAAGAATAAAGAAGATGCCCTATGTCCTTACGCATAGGGCAATCTATCATTTTAATTCAAATTTATAGCCTACTCCCCAAACTGTTTTAATACTCCAATTTTGTTCTTGCTTATTTAACTTTTCTCGTATTCTTTTAATATGCACATCTACTGTACGAGTATCTCCAATATATTCATAACCCCAAATCCTGTCAAGTAATTGTTCTCTTGTAAATACTTGATTTGG
Organism: uncultured Clostridia bacterium; assembly: GCA_910587195.1. Lineage (GTDB taxonomy): Bacteria > Bacillota > Clostridia > Lachnospirales > Anaerotignaceae > Coprocola. The sequence goes on from CAJUKL010000034.1 coordinate 4,787, forward strand.
ATTTTGTGCCAAATAATGAAGCAATTCAAATTCCTTAGGCGGAAAATCAACATTTTCTCCAAAATATTCCACACTATAATTAGAAATATTGATTTCCAAATTTTGAAACACCAATTTTTTACTAGTATCTTTTTCCGGTTTTTGTTCATATCTTCTCAATACTGCTTTTACACGTGCAATCATTTCTTTTGGATCAAAAGGTTTTACAATATAATCATCTGCACCTAACTCTAATCCTAATACTTTGTCAAAAGTTTCTCCTTTTGCTGTCAGCATAATAATAGGAACATCACTTTTTTTTCGTACTTCTGTGCAAACTTTATAACCATCCATGCTGGGCAGCATTAAATCTAAAAGCATCATATCTGGCTGAAAAGTATCTATTTTTTCTAACACTTCTTTTCCATCATAAACTTCCATTGTTTGGTAGCCTTCTTTTAAAAGATATAAAGAAATTAGTTCTGCAATATGTTGATCATCATCTACTACCATTATCTTTTTCTTTTCTGACATAACTTCTCCCCTCCTAATTGCATTGTTTTAGTGTAATTCCACTACTGTTACACCCATTTCCCCCTCTCCATAAACACCAGCTCTATAACTTTTTACATGAGGATTTGTTTTTAAATAAACTTGTACAGCACTTCTTAGTGCACCCGTTCCTTTTCCGTGGATTATCATAACTTGTTTTAGACCAGATAAATAAGCATCATCTAAATACTTATCAATATTTCCTAACGCTTCTTCTACTAATTGCCCACGACAATCAATCTCGGCAGAAATATATTGACTTTTTCCTGCCTTTACTTTTGTTGAAACTGTTTTTGTTTCATTTTTTGGTTTTGGAGTATCATCTAGCATCAATTCAGATAATGGTACCTTGATTTTCATGCTACCCATTTGTACCATAACCTCTTTATTTTTATCTGGTTCTGTCAAAGCAGTACCGTTTTGGTCAAATGATATGACATAAACTCTATCCCCTACTTGTAACTTTTCTGGTGGTTTATGTGTGCTTTTCTTTTTTGGCGATTTTAAAAATTCTTCTTGCATATTAGACAACTTTGTCTTTAACTTAGAACGTTGTTCTGTTAATTTTTGTCTATTTACATTTTTTGCTTCTTTATTCATTTCTTTAATAATTTGGTCAGCTTCTTCCTTTGCCTGCTGATAGATTTGTTTTGCTTCTTCTCTTGCTTTTGCAATAATTTTTTCTTTTTGTTCCCTTGTTTTATTTTTTTGATGTTCTACTTCTTGTTTTAGGCGTTCGGCTTCTTTTCGATATTGTTCCGCCCTTTCCTGCTCATAGACTACAGACTTTTTACTGATTTCCAAGTCTGTAATCACATCCTCAAATCTTGCTTCATCATGGCTGATATATTCTTTTGCACCTTCTATAATAGCGTCAGAAAGTCCCAAACGTTTTGAAATTGCAAACGCATTACTTTTTCCGGGTATCCCTATTAATAAACGATACGTAGGGCGTAATGTTTCAACATCAAACTCACAGCAAGCATTTTCTACTCCTTCTGTAGACAATGCATATACTTTTAATTCACTATAATGTGTAGTAACGGCTGTTCTGATTTTTCTTTGGTGTAAAGAATTGATAATTGACATTGCTAAAGCTGCGCCTTCTGTTGGGTCTGTTCCAGCACCCAATTCATCAAACAGCACCAAAGAATACGGTGTTACTTCTTGTAATATCGAAACAATATTACTCATATGTGCAGAAAAAGTACTTAAACTTTGTTCAATACTTTGTTCATCTCCAATATCTGCAAACACATTGTCAAAAACAGCAAGTTGAGAATGGTCAAAAGCAGGAATATGCAATCCTGATTGTCCCATCAATGTAAACAAGCCTAATGTTTTTAGAGCAACAGTTTTACCGCCAGTATTAGGACCAGTAATTAATAATGTGCTAAACTCTTTTCCCAAATAAATCGTAATTGGTACAACTGTTTTCGGGTCTAGCAAAGGATGCCTTGCTTTTTGTATATTGATATAACCTTTTAAATTAAACAAAGGTTGTGTTCCATTCATAGAAAGGGATAGATTTGCCTTTGCAAATACAAAATCTAAATGTACTAATAGTGTCATATTTGCTTCTAACAATTCTTTTTGTTCTGTAACAAGGGCAGAAAGTTCTGCTAATATTTTTTCTATTTCCTTTTTTTCCTCTGCTTGTAATTCCTTAATTTTATTGTTTAATTGCACTACGCTCATAGGTTCTATAAAAACAGTAGAACCAGTATTAGATTGGTCATGTACCATACCTTGAAAAGTAGAACGGTATTCATTTTTTACTGGAACACAATATCTATCATTCCGAATCGTAATAACTGGGTCTTGCAGCATATTTCTATAGGCAGGAGAAGCAATAATATGATTGAGTTGGTCTTTTACCTTTTCATTGGAAATTTTAATTTCACGACGTATTTTTTGTAAAGCACTGCTTGCATTATCTGACATTTCATTTTCAGATAAAATACACATATTAATTTTATCTTCCAACTGTGGAATTGGCACAATCAATGCAAACAGTTCATCTAACTTTTGATAGACTTCCGCTTTATTTTCATTTTTGGAATACTCTTTTGCCCGTCTGCAAACAGATAAAAAACTTGCAATATGCAGTAATTCCCCCATAGATAATACTCCACCCATTGCTGCACGTTTTAATTGCGGACGAATTTCTTTAAAACCGCCTAATGTTAAAGTTCCTTTTCTTAATATCATAGAAACAGCTTCTGTAGTTTCCTGTTGTGCTGCTGTAATATCTGACATTGCAGTATAAGGACGCATATTTTGTATTTTTTCTTTTGCCATAGGAGATACAGCAAAAGAAGCTAGTTTTTGAATGATTTTATCATATTCTAATTTTTTCAATGCTTTTTCGTTCATAAAATATACCTCATTTTTCTATTCCTAAAATCGCTTTAGTTAGTATACCACAAATTCCCTATATTTCACTTTAAATTTTTGTAACAATCAAAAAAGGCACTAACCTGTAGTGCCTCTTTACTTTCTTGAAAGAAAGGTAGCAAAGAACTTTGTGCAAAACTTCGTTTTGCTGCTGTGTGTTGAACTTGAACAGTTACTTTAAATAAACGACAACGTACCACCATCGGTTAAAAATTAGAATCTATTCCGTTCGCAAAAGATAAAGTTTTTGCTCAAGCTTTTTTCAAAAAGCTTGTAGGAGTTTGAGGACAAAGTCCTCAAGGTTTTAATCTTTTTCCTTTATCATACCACTTCGATAAGCAAAAAGAAGTTTTTCCAAATCGTTAATTCTTCTTTGTATATTTTTTCCAATGTCAGTATCTTTTACACGGATTCTTTCTTTTGAATATTGCAATGCTACTTTTGAGGAAAAAATATCTCTTTCCTGCAAAATAGCATTTTCTGTTGATTCAAAAGGCTCATGAGAAACCAATAACAAACCATGAGAATTATAAATCAAAGTATAGCCAGCAATACCAGTTTCTTTTTGATATGCCTTTGCAAAACCACCATCTATTACAATCAATCTTCCATTTGCTTTGATAGGACTTTCCCCTTTTTTTACCTTTACAGGAACATGTCCATTGATAATATGAGAAGTTTTTGGCATCAGTCCAAAATCAGATAAAATTGTTTCGCAAACACTTTCATCATTTCTTAAGTTATAATAAGGGTTTTTTACTTCTTCATGGGAAGTTTTATCATCAATAAAATAGCGTTCAAAAGTCGTCATTTTCTTTTTGCCAAATAAAGGAGAATCTGCACCACACCATAAATACCAAGTCAAGTCCATACAATCTCGTTTTTGCTCAGAATGTGGTTTTCCAAAATAGCCCTCTCTAACAGAACGCTCTACAGCATCTAAATAACTTTTACCAACATAACGCCTGCCTTGAAAATTCACTGTTTTAAGAGAACCATCTTCATTCATCGGAATACAACCATGAAACAATAAATTAGAATTAAATACTTTATACATACTACCTTTAGAAAACAAAAGTCTTGTATGTGCTTGTAACTTTTCACTATTGATAAAAGAAGATTTTATTTTTGCTAATACTTCTTCTTCTTCTTTGGTAAAAGCATAAGGGTCTTGTAGGTCTATGGTTGGGAAATTTGTGTCATTCATTTTATATTCCACACCTTCTATGCTTACTATTCCCTTTTCCAAATCAATTTTATCTAGCAACAAACGATTATCCATGTGAAATTCTGGATGTCTTTTGATAATTTGTGCTTCTGCCTTAAATTGCATTATCGCAATGGCTTTATGCATTTTAGCAATCATATTAAAATCTTTATCTGAAAGCATTCCCTCTGTAATTTTAGGCTCAAAGCGAGTACAAGGGTCATTTGCATATTGTTCCATTGCAAAGGTTGCCAAAGGAATTAAATTAATTCCATAATCTTCTTCTATGGTATCTAAGTTAGCATATCTTGCTTGAATCCGTAATACATTACAAATCAATGCCTGACAGCCTGCTGCTGCTCCCATCCAAGAAATGTCATGATTTCCCCATTGAATATCCACAGAATGATATTCTGATAAAATATCCATTATTTTTGCCGCTTTGGGGCCTCTATCATAAATATCTCCTATAACATGAAGCTGGTCAATCGAAAGTCTTTGAATTAAAAGGGCGAGTGCAATAATAAATCTATCTGCTTGGTCTAACTCAATAATGGTGTTAATAATTTCAGAATAATACATTTGTTTGTCGCTGCCAATGCTATCTTCATGCAACAATTCTTCTATAATATAAGCAAAATCCTGTGGTAATGCCTTTCTCACTTTAGAACGTGTATATTTAGAAGATACCACTTTACAAATATGTATTAATCTATGGAGTGTAATTTTATACCAGTCTTTCATATCAGTTTCTACTTTTGCAATTTGTTCTAATTTTTGTTCTGGATAATATATCAAAGTTGCTAATGATTTTTTTTCTGCTTCTCGTAAAGTTGCCCCAAAAATTTCTTCAATATGGTTTTTAATAACACCAGAAGCATTTTTCAATACGTGACGGAATGACTCCAATTCTCCATGAATATCAGACACAAAATGTTCTGTTCCTTTTGCAAGATTTAAAATTGCTTTTAAGTTAACAATTTCAGAGCTTGCTCTGTTAATATTGCTATAGCTTTGTGAAAGTAATTGCAGATATTTCATTTCATCATTGTTAAATGTTTTTCCATTTGAATATGACATATTTTCTCCCCCATTCTAAAGTTATTCTTTTTTGCTACAAATAGTATATTTCATTTGATAAAATACAAAAAAAGTAAAGTAAGATAATTTTAGTATATCATACTCCACTTTTTTTTCCTAGTGTTTTTCATGCAAAATTTAGTAATTATTTTTGAAAATACAATGAAATTCCATTTTATTTTTGTGCTTTATCATCATCAGATGTTTGTTGCTGCTGTATAGTATCTGGCGTTTTTTCCAAATCAATTTTATTATTTTGCTCATTATTTGACATTTTTTCCAAATCAATCTTATTTTGTATTTCTTCTTTTATTTGTTTCCATTCATTTTGTTCTTCTTCCTCTATTTTTTTCTGTTCAACTTTATCTTCTTCTTTTTTCCAAACACGATTTAAAAATAATACCGTCATAAACACAATAAAAAAGCCATTGATAATTACATAATGCACAAAATTCCAAATAGCAAAAGAAAGAAAATAAGTAGCATCTGTAGTGCTAATCTGATTTAACATTGGTTCCACCCCTTGCCCCAAGGCAAAAGAAAGAATCAAACATAATGCCAAATATAAAAAAGTTTCTTTAAAATGATTTTTTACTGCTCTTTTGCTTGCCATCAATGCCATCATTCCGCTTAATCCTTGTATTGCTACAACCTCATCTGCAAAAGCCCACATAGTTGTAAAATAAGCAAGAAATAACAAACAAAATATTACAACAACACAAAACAATATCATTCCTATTTCAGGAATAGACAAACAACTAAAACCTAAAATTAAAAAAGAAAACATAATCAGAAATAAAAATACTGCCTGTAAAAAAGTCGTCCAAATTGCTGCTGGTGCTTTAGAAAAACTATACAAAAAATTACTTTTTGCACTGCTTTTTTGCTCTTGTATAATATTTACAACACCTGCCACAATAGCAATACTTGCTAGAGGTTGCAATACCATTTGCACCAGTGAGGAAACTAGATTATATAAGGATGCACTTACAAGTATATTCATTTCTGCTGTCATATCTAGTTTTTTGCTATATAAAGATTCTAAATCTGTTTGAGATAATATCCATTGGTTAAATAAAAATAAAGGAACAATAATAAAAAAACTTACAAATAAAATTGTTTTGATATTTTGTTTATAAATATTTGCTGCTATCGAAAGTAATTCAGACATGGTAAGTCGTTTTGATTTGATGCGCTCTAACATATAAATTCTCCTTTTTAAATGATTTCTTCTGGTAATTCTAAGGTAATTTTACCTAACTTTCCGCCCCTATACTCGTCTAGCAAAATTTTTGCAGCTCTATCTATATCCGGTTCTCCGCCTTTTTGCTTAAATCCTCTTTCTATTGCAATTTTTTCTAATATTTTATGAGGTTCTTCTATTGTGTCAAATGCAATTTTATATCTATCTTTTATATTTTGGCTATGTCTGAGCAAAAGGCAATCAATCAATTCTGTTGCGAGTGTTGTTAAATCTAAAATATCATCATTGACTGCACCTGTAAAAGCCAATTTTAAACCAACTGCTTTATCATCAAATTTTGGCCATAAAATACCTGGTGTATCTAACAATTCAAAATCTTTTTTTAATTTTATCCATTGTTTTCCTCTGGTTACGCCTGGTTTATCTCCTGTTTTTGCTGTTGTTTTTCCCACATATTGATTGATAAAAGTAGATTTTCCCACATTGGGTATTCCAACAATCATACTTCTGATAGGAACAAATAATCTGCCTCTTGCTTTTAACCTTTCTACTTTTTCTTTCATAAAAGCTCTTGCTGTATTTGTCACTTCTGTCATACTAGTTCCCTTTAAAGAATTGATTTTTATAACTGCAAACCCTTTTTGTTGATAATAAGTTTCCCAAAGTGCTGTTATCTTTTCTTCTGCTAAATCACATTTATTTAATAACAGGATACGATATTTATTTTTTGCCAATTCATCTATATCTGGATTTTTGCTGCTATAGGGGATTCTTGCATCTACTAATTCTATGACAATATCCACTAAAGATATGTTTTCTATCATCATACGTTTTGTTTTTGTCATATGTCCCGGATACCACTGTATATTCATTTTTTATCACCTTTCTTTCCTACTTTTTACAACTCCCATATTATCAAAAGGATAGAAGCGAAAAACAACTTTCCCTTTTACATTTTCCTTTGCTATTGCGCCAACAGTTGCTTCTCTGCTGTCTGTGCTTGCATTTCTATTATCTCCCATTACAAAATAGCAATTTTCTTTTACAACAAAAGGATATTCTATTGTTCCAGGCTGTTGTACCATTTCCAAAATATAATCCTCTTTTTGTTCTTCTCCATTGATATATAATACATATTCCCAATCCCAGCCATCTTCTTTTAGGCGCATATCAACCTCATCTCCAGGTACTGCAATCACTCTTTTAATAATATTTTCTTTTCTGTTGCCAGAATCTAGCCAACAAATTGCAACATCACCCTTTTGAGGTTCTCCTATGTGATACGCTAATTTATTGACAAGGACAAAATCTCCATGATGAAAATTAGGTTCCATAGAAGAACCTTTGACGGTAATTGTTCCAAGCACAAATGTTCTGCATAAAAATACCAATAAAATAATGATTAGTAATTGGATAATCCAAGGAATTCTTTTTTTTTCTGTCATAATTTCCTCCTATCAAAATAAGTCTTACTTTTTATTATCTTTTTTAAAGTGAAAACAGCCTTGATGATTTCCCCATCAAGGCTGTTTTGTTTTATTATCTTAATACTTCTTTTACTTTTGCAGCTTTTCCAACTTTATCTCTTAAGTAGAACAGTTTTGCACGTCTAACAATACCACGCCTTACGACTTCAATACGGTCAACTCTTGGGGAGTGTAAAGGCCATGTTCTTTCTACACCAACGCCAGAAGCAATTCTTCTTACAGTGAAGGTTTCTCTGATACCGCCATTTTGTCTTTTAATAACAACGCCTTCAAACATCTGTAATCTTTCTCTGGAACCTTCTACTACTTTTGCATAAACACGAATTGTATCACCTACATTAAAAGGTGTAATATCACTTTTGAGCTGTTCTTTTTCTAATTCCTTAATAATATCCATACTTTGTTTCCTCCCTTCCTCAAAGACATTCTTATGATACCCTTTGCATCACAGCGGACTGCCTGTACTCACGGTAATATATTATACCATTTCATTCAAAAAAAAGCAATCATTTTTTATATTTTTGTTATAAAAATTTTATGAGAAGCAATATTTGTTACAGAAGCAGAATAATAGAGAATAATATTTTGTTTTAATAACTCTTTGGTTAGTAATTGCTCTATTTTATCTTTTTCTCCATTTTTATTTTTCTCCTTATTCTATGTTTATTATATTCGTTCTTACATAAAATAGCAAATTATTTGAAATTAATAAATTTTTATTCTGTCCCAAGATATTTTTTGTAATCTCTTTTCAAAATTAGATTTCTATGGTATAATTTTAATCAAATATTTATGTTCTGTTCACAAAATTTCTTTATTTTTTTTATATCCTATGATTAAAGATTAACTTTTTCCTTTTTTAGAGCAATCTCTTAGGTTGTTCTACCAAAATATACCTATTAGTAAGGAAAAAAACAAATTTATAATTTGACATTTTTGTCTTTTATAAGGAGGTTTTTATGTCACAAAACAATGAAAACTCTTTGATTACAGTACAAAATACAAATGAAGAAGAAATAATAGAAAATGTGCGTCATTTATGGCATATGCTACAATCTATACAAATAACAAAATATTTGTTTCAAGTCGAGGAGATAGAAGTGGAGCATACACCAGAAGAAGCACAAATTGCTTATGATAAAATCAACGCCATTCCTTTGGGTACTCGTGTAGATGTAAATGCATAATCAGATAAAAAAGCGTTTGGATAAAAAACGCTTTTTTTGTCATCATTTTGTTACTTGCTTTTTTTATCGAATATGTTATAATAAAAAAATAATATTGATTGGTAGGCAGAAAAAGGTGTTATTATGGCAAAAGAAAAAAGCAAAAAACTTATCGCTCAAAATAAAAAAGCATTCCATGACTATTTTATAGAAGAAACTTTTCAAGCTGGAATTTCTCTTGCTGGAACAGAAGTAAAATCTCTCCGTCAAGGAAAATGCAGTTTAAAAGAAAGTTTTATTCGCATTGAAAATGGGGAAGCATTTCTTTATAGTATGCACATTAGCCCCTATGAGCAAGGAAATGTGTTTAATAAAAATCCTTTGCGAACCAGAAAATTACTTTTGCATAAAAGTCAAATTAGAAAAATTGCGGGTGCTATCCAAGCAACTGGCTATACTGTAGTACCCTTAAAAGTATATTTTGATAGAGGACTTGTAAAAGTAGATATTGCGATTGCTAAAGGTAAAAAACTCTATGATAAAAGACAAACCATTGCCAAAAATGACCAACGTCGACAAGCAGAAAAAGATTTTAAAATCCGAAATCTAACCTTATAAATTAAATTGTATTAAGGGGATGTAATGGTTTCGACGGGAGTTCTGAAAGTAGAGATAGCCATCTGCAGTCCCGGTCACTGCACATCAAACCGGAAAATTTTAAAAAGAAACGACAAAAACGAATATTTAATGGCAGCCTAAGCGCTGCCCGTCAGCCTCTAGTCGACCACTGCTAGAGAATCTGGCGCCGACAGGTGGTGCACTTTCTGCTGTAAGCTTTGCCAGTAGAAAAGATGAATGAAGCTACTAAAAAATATAGCCTGCTTTTCGGCGATATTTTGAGGGAATGTCAAAAGAAAAGCTGTGATGGGAGAAGTCTTTATGGAGGGATTTTCGGACAGGGGTTCAATTCCCCTCATCTCCATCGGTTAATATCCTCGACAACGCTGTAAATCCTTGATTTTATAAGGTTTTAACGTTGCAACGGCAAGGAAAAGTAACAAAAGAGCCTTTTCTTTCTTTTAGAGAAAAGGCTCTTTTTGTATGCTGCTTTTAGTATTAGCAAATAGTAACTGTCATATTTTTATTGCTTTAACAGTGACTTGTATTCTTTTTTTATGGTATCAATATCTTCTTCTGCTGTCATAGGTAATGAAACAACTGATAATTCTTGCTGTTCTATGATATTCAATTTGAAGTATATTTCTACCTTATCCATATATACCACTACTTTATTGATATATTCTTTTAAAATATTTTTGCAGATAGGTAAGTTTTTTGTCATGATAAATTCTCTGGAATGTTCTATCAAATTTTGTATGGTATTTTCATCAATATTGATGTTTTTGATACTCTTTTCCAATTCTGCAATATGCTCCTTTTGCTGTGTTTTGCTTTCTTCAAGCTGTTTTAGCTTGTCCATTAATGTATCGGATGGTATGCCTGCTATTGCAATGGTTTCTATAATATTGGATAATCCTTTTTCTGTTCTTTCTAAAGCAGCTTTAAGCTGCTTTAATTCTTGCTGCTGTTGTTTTAATGTTGTTTTATGGTATTCTTTCATCAGTTTTACTATTTTTTTGCTTGCCTTTGGTGCAAATAATACTTTTTGTAAGGACTCTAACACAAAGTCTTCTACATACTCCCTACGAATTTCTTTATTACAACAACCCCTATGACTTTTTCTATTTCCACAGCGATAAGAAGCGTACGGGAGTTTATGGCGTCCACCCTTGCGAAAGTTCCCAAACATAGGCTGTCCACATTCTCCACAAAATATCATACCAGATAAGATATACATATGCTTTGCTTTAAAACTACCTGCTCTTTTTTTGTTTTCTATCATTTTTTGCTGTACCTTTTCAAACGTCTGTTTATCAATAATGGCTGGCATACCATTTTCAACTCTAATGACTTCTTCTTCTGGTTTTGCTTTGGGATTTCTTTTACCCATAGCGTCTTTTTCTTTTTTCTTATTGAATACAAACGTTCCATTATATTTTTCATTTTTTAGTATGCAGTTCAAACTGGATTGTGTAAATTGCTTCTGGTTCTTAGTGGTATAGCCGTTTCCATTCAAATATTTTAATATTTGCTGAAATCCGTTTCCTTCTATATACATTTGAAATATCATTTTAATGATAGCTGCTTCTTTTTCATTGATAATATATTTATGAGTTTCTTTGTCTACATCGTAACCAAGCGGTGGTTTGCCTCCACAATGCTTACATTGATATGCTGTTTCTTTTTGTCCTTTCATGACTTCTCTAGCTAGATTTTTAGAGTAGTATTCAGCCATACCCTCTAATACAGACTCCATCATAATACTTTCTGGAGAATCGTTAATATTTTCTGTAACAGATAACAATGTAACACCATTTTGCTTTAACTTTCTTTTTTGTGTGACAGAGTCATATCTATCTCTTGAAAATCTGTCTAACTTATGTACAATGACATATGCAAACTCTTTTTTGCTACTGTCTGCTATCATTTCTTGAAATGCTGGACGGTTTGCTGTGGTAGCTGATTTTGCAGAGTCTTTGTACTTTTTAACCACAGTATAACCATTATCCTTTGCATATTTACTACAAGCTCTGATTTGTGCGTCTATGCTTTCTTCTCTTTGGTTTGTACTGGAATAACGAGCATAGATAACCGCTTTTTTCAATTCTTTCATATATAAAAAACTCCTTTCCTCTATATTCATGTAAATAATATAGATTTCAAAGAATTTTGATTTCATTTTATATAGTGTCGTTAGTGTCATCATTTTTGAAAAATTATTTTTCAGCATTTTCGACATTTTTTTAAACTTTTTATAATTTAATTTTATAATATTAAAAACCACATCTGTATTTTGCATATTACTAGCTAATATTAAACATACATTGTGTATGTATTATTATAATATCTATTTCATTTTTTATATAATATCTTTTCTATATTATAAAATTGATATTAAAATAGGGACATCAAGGACATATAATTAAAAAAACCTTTTTTATTGTCATTTTGTCCTTTTCTATTGCTAGAATAGTTTTTTACCATTTAATGATACTGTAATGACACTGCTGTTATTGTATATTATTATATTATAGTGTATATTAGATAATATCTTAGAATCCTATATTTTCGACACAATGCCGAAAATGCCGACAGTGTCGACAACTCATTTCATTTTTTTATTATTCAGAATATTTCCTGCCGTCATCGTACAGGTAACGGTTCATAGAAATTTCACTGTTCTGTAGCTGAGATTGTCCAAGAGCCTGCCTGTTTTACCCTCTGTAATCCCTTGTATCAGCCCAGCCCAAATGCTGTGCCTATTGTCGTGTATTTACAAAGGAAAAAAATTTCTGTTGAACTCAAAAAAAGAGGTCAACAGCAAATGTCTTTTGAGGACATTTGCTATTGACTTTGCTATGTTACTTTTTCGCTTCTACTACTTTCTTTTCTTCAATAACATTCTTTTTCTCTGCTTTTTCTGTCTTTAATTCAGTAGCTACTATTTGACTGTCTGCTATGATAATATTTTCAGCATTATTTCTAAAGAACAATCCTGTTTTCAATAATGAATTTTTGCCAAGCGATACCTTTCTGCTGTCTTCATATCCAAGACAACGGAACAGAAAGCCCCAAAATGCTCCAAGAAACTTCTTGTCATAGTCTGATAGCGTTTTAGAAATTTCCTTTTTATAACATAAGAATGTTTTTACTGGTGGTACTTCTAAGTAATCATTTGCAAATATCATTTTATTCATAACATCAGTATTGTTTATGAACTCTATACAAGCAACATACAATGGTAGCTTTTCTAACTGATATTTAGCAAATGGCTTGTACTCTATTGCAAAATCTCGTTCTATTGTTTCAATAATTCCTTTTGTTGTAAATGTGTAAGTTTTCTTTTTCATAATAAACCTCTCTCCTTAATATTCTTTAGCTAGTAACATTGTTTCAACCAATTTTGTAGGATACTCTGTTTCTATTATGTAAACTTTTTCTGTAACAGCATTATCCACAACATAGTAATAGTACATTTGATAAAATGGTTGTTCTGCTGTATGTTCTATCAACTGCAAATCTTTTTGTATTACTTCTAAACGATATACTTGCAGATAATCTATTTTTTTGTATTGTTCTTTCAGTTTACTCTGCATATCCCAAAGTAATAGCTGTATATTAATAGGTATTTTTCGTTGTATCCCTCTTGTAATCAGTCGTTCTAAATCCATTTTGCTACCTCCTTTAAATTTCTGATAAAAACCATTGTTCTATTTCTTTCGGATAAACTCCCTTTGGTGCAATTAATGTAATAGCATATTCATTATTACATACTACAATCCCTTCATAATATTCCTTGTTATCATATGTTTTGACTTCTACATATTCTGGAAATAATGAAGTAATTGCTCTGTTTTTAAACCCTATTTCTGTTAAGTCAAAGAGATTGTCATTGCTTTCAAATAGCACAATATTTCCATATGCTTCCATATCAAAGTCATAGATTGCTATGCTTGTGTTAATACTTTTCAGTAGATGTAAAAACTGTTCCTTTAGATGTTTTGCAAGTTCCTCACCAATCACACCTCCTTTTTTCAGATTTTCAATTTCCTGCATGTTACAAATTTTCCTCATAATTTTGTACTCCTTTCTAATATGAATTATCTATACTATAGATTTTTATTATGATATATCTTTCAAACTTCTTTTGTTTCAATTTTGAGCATAAAAATAGCCTATAGAACAATTTGTCCTATAGGCTTTCACTGTTATTTACTAAAAATTAGTGTTCTTCCAATTCATATGCAAAATCATCTGTTACCATACCAACATATGTTTCATCAATAGCATATACCTTTAAAGATTGATTTCCTACATAAAATATTCTTGTACGGTTACCATTTCCCCATACAACATTACCAATGTAACAAGTTTCTCCATTTATTGTTGTATCTCGTATATCTCCACCTAATTCAGATTCCATATATAAACCACAGCCATCTACCCAGTCCATAGTGAACATAGCATTGACTTCTTCTCTTGTGTAAATATGAGGGCTTGTCTGTTGTGTTGTATTTTCTTCTTGTTGTACTACAGTATTATTTGTATTATTTTCTTGTTTTGTTACTGATATTATTTCTCCATTATATTTATTAATCACATATTCTGCTGCTTGCATATTATAAAGAGGTTCTCCTGTTTCTTCATCAAAATACATTTCCCAAAAACAGCCTATTGTATAACTTTTATCATCTTCACTCATTACAACAATATGACCATCTGCTTGATAATCTAATTCCACAATTCTAATTGCTTCTTGCTCTGTAATTGTAGTTATTTGTTGTTCTTCTTGCATAATTTGTTCTGTAATATCTGATTTCTGTTTTAAATCTTGTTGTTCTTGACTTTCCTCAACATCTTCAGAGACTTCTTCTTGTTCTTCTGATTTTTGTTCTTGTTTTTCTTTTCTTGCAGAGGAAACTATTGGTTGTACAGAAACTTGCTTTGGAATAGGCGGATAAATTCTACCTATGCTATAGCCTAATACAAGTGTATCTAATACAATGAAGAATACACAAAACATAATTAAAAATAGATTATCTTTCATATTTTATCCCTTTTCACAATATGCTTTAATGTAGTTAAAAGTACTTTAAAAGCATTTGCTAATTCTTCTTTCTCATCTAATTCTAAGCCTTTTGTTGCTGCTTCCCAAAATCGCTGTAATTCATTTTCTGTACTTATATTACAAATGAAAATTTCAATGGGTATATCCGTCACTTTTGCTATCTTCTCTAATGTTGGTAGTGCAATGTTTCTTTGTCCTCTTTCTACTTGTCCTAAATAAGAAGGAGTAATACCAATTTCTTCTGCAAATTCTTCTTGTGATAAATTTTTATTGATTCTAATTTCTTTTATCTTTTTTCCAATCTCTTTATAATTCATTTAAAACACTCCCATCATAAAATATTGTAATATGTAAATATAAAAATGAGAATAGGCTGTAAGTAATGAAAAGTAGTTACTCTCAGCCTATTCACCTTTATTACAAAAAATGATATAATTTTAATTAAATTGACAATAAAATACCTAAAAGAAATGGAGAGATAAAGCATGGATATATTTTATAATATTTCATTGTCAAATATCATTGCTATTATTGTTGCTTTAGTTATTATAATAATTGGCTTAATTGTTTATAATAGAAAAATACAGTATTTACCATTTTATATGAAAACAATGCTCTTTTTTATTGTTATCATATTATTAGCATATCTATTTAATGTTGTTAGCATTTATGGTATGCTTGTTTGTAAAATTGCTATAGCATGCCTTATTATCAATATCATATACTATTTTTATATTTGCATTACTAAAACAACAAAACTAGGATTTTTAGCAACAATATGTTTTGTTGCAATGTTTGCAGCAATGGTATTTCATATATTAGCATTAACCTATTTTAGAAATCTATCTGTTGCAGTACTTTTAATTAGTATAGGAGTTAAAGTATCTACTTTAATTTTTAAAAAACATCATTATGATTCAGACGATAATATCAATGATAAATAATACTTACTACTACAAAAAAATAATATATATTTCATTTTGCCATTATTGCAGCCATTGTAATTATGGCATTTTTTTTATATAATAATAGCAAGAGGTGGAACGATGAATACGAATAAGAAATATAAGGACTCTATTTTTACAAGATATTTTTCAGATGAGCAAAAACTAAGATTGCTTTATAATGCTTTAGAAAATACTAATTATGGGGAAGAAACCAAAGTGAATATCATTACATTAGAAGATGTACTGTTTATGAATCAGAAGAACGATATTTGCTTTACCATAGATAATAAATTTATTATACTTATAGAACATCAAAGTACCATCAATAATAATATGCCTTTAAGGTGTTTACTCTATATTGCTAGAGAGTATGAAAAACTCATTGACAAAAATATCGTTTATAGAAGTACATTACAGAAAATACCTACACCACATTGTTATGTATTATATAATGGTGTTAGAAATTATCCTAAAGAAAAAATATTGAAACTTTCAGACGCTTTTTTAGTACAGCAAAATCCTCCAGAATTAGAATTGACCATCAAAGTTATCAATATTAACTATAAGGAAAATCATAGTATTGTGCAGCAATGCCAATATTTAAAAGAGTATAGTTATTTTATATCTGTGGTAAGAGCTTATTTGAAAAAAGGCTATGAATTAAACGATGCTATTGTGAATGCAGTTAAAACTTGTGTGAATGAAAATGTTATGAAAGAGTTTTTAGAAAAAAATGCAAGTGAGGTGTTAAATATGTTATTTACTGAATTTGATATGGATACTGCTATTGAAACTTGGAAAGATGAGGGTAGAAAAGAAGGCATTGCAAAAGGTAGAAAAGAAGGTATTGCAAAAGGTAAAGAAGAAGGTAGAAAAGAAGGTCTTTTAAAAGGTAAGATTGAAATTGCTAAAAACTTGCTTGATGTATTAGATATTGAAACCATATCTAAAAAAACTGGTTTATCTATCGAGGAAATCAAGAAACTGATGTAACCATTAAAAAAAAGAAATATTTCTTTTACTAATTGCTTTAGGGCGAGGATGTCTCCACATCGTGGTTCATCTCCATCGGTTCATATCCTCGACAACGCTGTAAACCCTTGATTTTATAAGGTTTTAACGTTGCAACGGCAAGGAAAAACAACAAAAGAGCCTTTTCTTTCTTTTGGAGAAAAGGCTCTTTTTGTATGCTACTTTTAGTATTAGCAAATAGTAATTGTGATGTTTTTATTGCTTTAGCAATGACCTATATTCTTTTTTTATGGTATCAATGTCTTCTTCTGCTGTCATAGGCAATGAAATTACTGATAATTCTTGCTGTTCTATAATATTCAATTTGAAGTATATTTCTACTTTATCCATAGATACCACTACTTTTTTGATATATTCTTTTAAGATATTTTTGCAGACAGGTAAGTTTTTTGTCATAATAAATTCTCTGGAATGTTCTATCAAATTTTGTATGGTATTTTCATCAATATTGATGTTTTTGATACTCTTTTCCAATTCTGCAATATGCTCCTTTTGCTGTGTTTTGCTTTCTTCAAGCTGTTTTAGCTTGTCCATTAATGTATCGGATGGTATGCCTGCTATTGCAATGGTTTCTATAATATTGGATAATCCTTTTTCTGTTCTTTCTAAAGCAGCTTTAAGCTGCTTTAATTCTTGCTGCTGTTGTTTTAATGTTGTTTTATGGTATTCTTTCATCAGTTTTACTATTTTTTTGCTTGCCTTTGGTGCAAATAATACTTTTTGTAAGGACTCTAACACAAAGTCTTCTACATACTCCCTACGAATTTCTTTATTACAACAACCCCTATGACTTTTTCTATTTCCACAGCGATAAGAAGCGTACGGGAGTTTATGGCGTCCACCCTTGCGAAAGTTCCCAAACATAGGCTGTCCACATTCCCCACAGAATATCATGCCTGATAAGATATACATATGCTTTGCTTTAAAACTACCTGCTCTTTTTTTATTTTCTATCATTTTTTGCTGTACCTTTTCAAAGGTTTGTTTATCAATAATGGCTGGTATGCCATTTTCAATTCTAATGACTTCTTCTTCTGGTTTTGCTTTGGGATTTCTTTTTCCTAAAGCGTCTTTTTCTTTTTTCTTATTGAATACAAACGTACCATTATATTTTTCATTTTTTAGTATGCAGTTCAAACTGGATTGTGTAAATTGCTTCTGGTTCTTAGTGGTATAGCCGTTTCCATTCAAATATTTTAATATTTGCTGAAATCCGTTTCCTTCTATATACATTTGAAATATCATTTTAATGATAGCTGCTTCTTTTTCATTGATAATATATTTATGAGTTTCTTTGTCTACATCGTAACCAAGCGGTGGTTTGCCTCCACAATGCTTACATTGATATGCTGTTTCTTTTTGTCCTTTCATGACTTCTCTAGCTAGATTTTTAGAGTAGTATTCAGCCATACCCTCTAATACAGACTCCATCATAATACTTTCTGGAGAATCGTTAATATTTTCTGTAACAGATAACAATGTAACACCATTTTGCTTTAACTTTCTTTTTTGTGTGACAGAGTCATATCTATCTCTTGAAAATCTGTCTAACTTATGTACAATAACATATGCAAATTCCTTTTTACTGCTGTCTGCTATCATTTCTTGAAATGCTGGGCGGTTTGCTGTGGTAGCTGATTTTGCAGAGTCTTTGTAAATATGGATTATCGTATAATGATTATCTTTTGCGTATTTGTTACAAGCTCTTACCTGTGCTTCTATGCTTTCTTCTCTTTGGTTTGTACTGGAATAACGGGCATAAATGACCGCTTTTTTTAATTCTTTCATCTATAAAAAACTCCTTTCCTCTATATTCTATTAGATAATATAGATTTCAAAGAAATTTGATTTCATTTTACATAGTGTCGTTAGTGTCATCATTTTAGAAAAATTATTTTATTTTTTATTGTAATATCTGCTGATACATGTTATAATTATGTATCAGCAGATATAAATTTTTTTATTGGTATTAGTAAGTTAGCTTATTTTCTTCTAACATAGCAGAAAATATTTTTAAATAAGGTTTATATGTATGATTGGATACGCTAACTATAGGCTTTTCCTCAAAGTATGGAATATTTTTGCCTTGAAAGCGTTGTTTTCCAATAGAATTTAACTCTTTTCTTGGATAAATTATTTGTAATTTCATAAATTTAAGTCCTCCTGTTTATATTGTTGATATAATTCATTTTTGATTGCAATGCCATCAATACGACGGTCACCATTAGACTTTTTACCTGTTTTATATGGTATTCCTACATTATCTAATACAGTTCTAATGTCTGTGCTAAATTGTCTGCGGTCAAGATGATTAGGGCTTGAAATTCCCTCTTTACAAAGCCAAGATAAGTATATTTCCCATAATATTTTGTAAGTGATATGACTTGCTGGTGACTCGTAAATTTGCGTTTCCACAAATTCTTTTATAGGGTTATTATGATGAAAAAACTCACGACTTGCTTTGTCACACGCTTTTGAAAATACAAAGTTATATTTATTTTGACGTAATTCTTTTAGACCTTCTAATGCAAAATTAAAAATACCTGATAGTTCTTTTTTTAGCTTTTGTGTTAAGAATTTATCTTGTTCTCCTTGTCTAAAAATTCTAGTAAAAGGAATGACAACAAGCCTACGTTCCATACCATAACTTGTATCCTTTATATTAGGCAGATGATTTACAGCAATGATAATCTTGCATTTTGGCTGTAGAGAAAAAGTATCACCATATTTATGTTCAGCAAAGCAGTTATCCCCTGCTACAACAGCCTTAAATACCTCAGATGAAAAGAAAGTTGTTTTAAAATTGCCTTCTGATACAATATTTACATTTTTGTTAAGTAAATCAACTACTTTAAAGTGACTGCCTAAACTTGATATAGGTAGATTAGAAACATTTTCTTTTCCTACCAACGCTGTTAATATACTTAACAAAACACTTTTACCGTTTGCACCACTTCCTTGTAGTATAAATGCTTTTTGTGCTTTTGTAGATGAGGTAAGACAATACCCAAATAGCTGTTGAATTAGTTTAATTCTTGTTTCATCATCTTCAAAAATTTCATGTAAAAATTTGATAAAGTTAGGACACTCTGCATTTTTATCATATAAAATTGGTAATTGTACTGTTGATAAAAATTCTGGTGTATGTGCTATAACTTTATATTCTTTTAGGTCAAATAAACCATTTTTTAAATTTATAAAGCGATTATTTTTGTTAAATTCCTCTTTCTGTAATCTTTCTAACTGTAATATTTCTAAGCATTTTTGTTTATAAGATGGTTTCCAACAATCTGGTACAATAACGTGCATTTCTTCTCTAGCAATAGCACTTACTTCTTCATTAGAAATACGAATATATACTCCCCTCTCATATTTATAGAAATGCTTATCAATGGAAGAATAAATAAGGTTTATCTTTGTTAGCAAATAGCGACAAAATTCATTAAAATTAATAGTAGCGATTTTTCCTTTTTCATCTAAATATATACCCGTCTTATTCATAATGTTGACCTCCATATTCTAAAAAAATTTTATTTCCCATGGGATATTTTTAGTATAATACACTTTTACCTATTCTCCTAACATCTCACGGAACGGTGTTTATTTTTATATTTTATTCTACAATTTTCCATTACATTATGTTATTATAATAAATATGAAATGAAATACAGAATAAAAATTGCTTATTTTTATTATAAAATGTTATTTTTATTATTCACTAATTTTTTTAAGATAAATTGAGAGGAGATTAGTAAACATGAACAAAGACAAGAAACGATTTAGGAGTACCAAAGAACAAATAAGCTATCAACAAGAGATAATAAGAGAAAAATTAGAAGAATTTTTGCAAAATCCATATCCTCTTTTTTTTTCAACATTTTTTGAAGAAATTTGTGAATATTGTACCAAAATGTCACAAGAAGAATCTATTAAATGGGGGAAAAAGTTTATCAATTCTGAAAACAAAGATATATTGAGAAAGGAGCAAGATAGATTTCAAAAGACTTTAAAAAAAATAGGTTATAAACGTCAAGGTAATCAGATTGTAGAAATATTAACAAAGGCAGAAAAAACTTACTCTACAATGCTTTATAATGCTTTGTATTATGAGGATAATATACTATTATATCCTTTTCAAATTTCAGTTACATCTCCTTTTCAGATAAGAAGAAAAGTAAATATTTACAAAGAACTTGCAGAAAAAGATTTATATATTGTAATGATGTTTTTTAAACCATTTTCTTCTTCTCAGTATATTATGGAAACTTTACAAAAACTCTTTGAAGAAGATTGTTTAGGAGTTGGTGTATTTATGGGAGGGATATATATTATTTTTAAAGAACTAAAAAAACAAAAAGACTTTGTTGATATGATAAAAATTTTAATAAAAGAATGTAAATATAAAAATATAAAAATATATTAATACTTAATATAGGGACATCAAGGACATATAATTTTAAAAAAATTTTTTCATTGCCACTTTTGCCCTTTTCTATTGCTAGAATAGTTTTTTGTTGTTTTACGACACTGTAACGACACTACTATCGTTTCACATATGTATTTTGTATATTACCAGTTAATATCAAACATACATTGTGTATGTATTATTATAATATCTTCTTCATTTTTTATTTATTTAGAATATTTCCTGTCGTCATCGTACAGGCAACGGTTCATAGAAATTTCACTGTTCTGTAGCTGAGGTTGCCCAAGAGTCTGCCAGTTTTACCCTCTGTAATCCCTTGTATCAGCCCAGCCCAAATGC
>CAJUKL010000035.1 GCA_910587195.1 uncultured Clostridia bacterium
TTTAACCTCTGGTGACCCGTTGTCGTTCAACTACAATTACTGTTCAACTCCAACACACAGCAGCAAAACGAAGTTTTGCACAAAAGTTCTTTGCTTACTTTCTTTCAAGAAAGTAAGTGTTTGCTAGTGTTAATGTAAGTAGTAAACCTGTCATGCGAGTTGTATGGTCAAACTGTATGGGAGCAGAGGCTTGGTCTGCACCCATTGCTTGTAAAGTCTGTTCTTTATTTGCTAAAAGATAAGAAACATCTTGCCCAACATTTTGAATAGACTGCAAAAAAAGTAAGGCTTGTATCATATTCTCCATTTGTTGTTTGCCACTTTCGTTTGTAAATGCTTTCATTGCACGCAATAACGTAACTTCACGGGGCGGATGTTCCATCACATCACTTTGTCTTGCCTGCGCTGTAGCATGGAGTTTTTGAATATATTTTTTTTGTAATGTTTCCCGTAAAGTATTCATTATTTGAGAAAAATCATTTCCTAAACCATTCTGATTTCCTAACAACTGACTTAATTCGTAAATATCATTCTTTTCCATAGCATCCCTCTTTTCTATCAAATATCATGCAAGACAAGCGTTTAGGTTTAACAATCCCTTTTCTTTACCGTATTGTGAGGATAATATCATATGACGTTTAATCTGGTCAGGAGAAAGATAAGGATATTTTTCTAAAAGTAAGGCAACAGCACCGCTTACCATAGGCGTTGCCATAGAGGTACCACTCATTTTAATATAATATTTTTCTACAATTTTAGCACTGTCCCTGTTTTGTAAGTCAAAATCATAATCAGGGGACAAGGTAGAAACAATATTTTCTCCTGGTGCCCAAATATCAGGCAAAAACATCATATTTCGGCGAAAAAAAAGAGGAGAGTTTTGTGCTTGATAAAAAAAACGTCTATCCTCCCAAGCACCTACTGTAATAATGCGTGGGCTAATCGCAGGAGAAGGTTGAAAATGCCTTCTACTATCTGGATTTCCCGCAGCAGCAACAACAGTGATTCCTTTGCTCCATAGTCTGTTGACAGCTTCCATCAAGGGAACGTTAATTTTTCTGTCATTGGTGCCTATGGAGAGATTTACCACTTTTATATTATATTTCGTTGCATTGTCCATTATCCATCTTAAACCAGAAATGGCTTGTGCAGAATTTCCTTGCCCGTATCTATCTAATATTTTGACTGCAATAATATGACTTTCGGGAGCAATTCCTTGATATTTTCCACCAGAGGCATAACCATTTCCACAAACAATGCCCGTGACATGTGTCACGGGCATCATTTTTTTATAATATTTGATTTACTTTAAAAATTAAGTGCATTGTTTTTTGGGAATTTAAAAGGTGCGTTTCAATCGCTGCTTTTAATTCTTGGGGGTCTTGCTTTAAGATTGCATCAAATATTGCTTGATGTTCCTCAACACATTCTATATTGCGTATTTGAGATTGCTGCATATAAGCATAACTGGAATACATGAAAGGGTTAAGATTGCGAAATGTTTCAATTACTTTTTGATTGCCGCTGCCTGTTAAATATAATTCATGAAAAGAGCTGTCAAAGCTGTAGTAAGTGCTGCTTTTTTGTGGGTCGTCCTCTGTAATAGTTTGTAAAAAAGCACTGTGTTCTTCTATATTTTTGCGCATTTGTTCTTGTAATATTTTGTTGTAACTAAAAGTAGAGAGAATATCTTTCATAAAATATAAGTCCATCATTAAACGCATATCAAAAATTTCGTCCAGTTCTTCAATCGAAACATGGCGTACACTCATTCCCTTATTGGGGACACTAATTACCATATGATCAGAGATTAAGCGATTTAGGGCCTGTTTTACAGGGGTATCACTTACTTCATATTTTCTGCTTAATTCTTTTACATTAATTTTTTGTCCGGGAAAAAGTACCTTATTGCCAATATCTTCTTTAATGTTTAAATAAATTTGATCTACAAGGGTTATTTTTTTACTCATATAAACGCTCCTTAACTGTTTGTTCTTTTGTGGCAAAATAGGAATTTTATGTAGATTTTTACTTTCTATATTTAACAAAATAGAAAATCATATTTATGATAAAAGCGTATCACGACAAATAAAACTTGTCAATATGTTAAGCGAAAAAAGTCACATATTTTTTTATATTTTAGCAAAAAAATTGTTCAAAATGATATATTATGTAGAGTTAATAGGTTTTTCATAAAAAAACGGTGCTTTTTCTTTTTAAAAAGCACCAATAAATCCAAAAAAAAGATTTTTTTAAGCAGATAATAGAATATATTTTTTAAAAAAGAATTTTTTTCTTTTATTGATAATCGTTTCCTGCTAAATAGCGATAAAATGCATCGTCACACCACAAAGTTTTTTGTATGACATGAACAAAAGAATTCGTAATATCTAATTCTTGTTTTACTTTTTCTGCATCTTGTTCCAAGCAAAAAGAATGGATACTATATTCCCCATTTGTGACGATATTGTCTGTTATTTTTCTGTAATTGCCTGCCATTGTGCTAGAAGAAGTATAGAGCGGTTGCCACCATGAGCCATAAAGAAGCCCTTCTGCATCTGCATTTTCGCCGCTTTTTTTCGCATAAGTCAAAATTAAATTGTCAAACTTTGTTTTGTCTGAAGCAGAACGAAATTCTAATGCTAAATCATATTCTACTGCATAAACTAAATAAAAATCATCTTTATATTGTCTGACTTCATATCTTGGTTCTGGTTCTGGTACGGGACCCCAATCAAGAAGATATTCATAAACAGAAATTTTAGGTTCTAACTGCACTTTTGCCACAATACCTTCACTTTGCAGCAGCCCTATGATTTGATTTGCGTGTTTAATGTCATCATGCCCATAACGCAAGGTTAATTCCGGAATAAAACGAGCATCATAACTTTCTTTTTTTAGATTATAACCAGTTGTTACTTTATTTTGCACTGCTTGGCTGCCGATTTGGTCTAAAGTTTCATCGCTAAAAATTTCAAAAGAGTTCCACATATTATTTAACTTTCCATAAATATCGGCATCATTGGAATAGCCCAAAAAATTTCTGCCTTGTCCAGTAGCATCTGCAACGGCTGTTAAAACACGCAATGCTTGCGCCTTGGAAATACTTGTATTGGTTAAATCTTTTGCATCTATCAAGCCTGTTGTCAGCGCGCAAGCGGCATATTTTGCTGTTATTTCATCCAAAGAAAAAAATTTAATGTTATGGTCTGCCAATATTTTAGAATATTTTTCTTCTGGAAAGGTCAAAGCTAATTCTTCCATGCCAGAAGCCTGCATGATAGGCTGTAAAAGTTGCAACATACCCGTATTGGTATTTTCATAGGAAAGTTCCATGCCACTTATTTTTTCCAACATAGCACAAAACTCTTGTGCGGAAACGGTGTCAGAAACATTAGATATTTCAAAATAAGAATTAAGATACTGCATATTTTCAGAGGTGCTTGCAGTATTAGCAGCAAATGCTGGTATTGCTTGAAAAATCATTGTGCCCGCTAATAAAAAAGCGGAAATTGCCTTTTTAAATTTCATAAAAAATCCCCCTTTATTATATGGAACCTTAGTGCAAAACAACTGTTTTAAAAAACATCGTTTTGAGGTTTTGATACAAATATGATACACAGTTTCTATTTATTTGTCAAAACATTCCGAAAAATAACCAAAAAATAACAAAAAAGGAGAAAAAAATGAGAAAAAAAGTTGCAATTTATTGTCGGTTATCCGCAGAAGATAAAGAAAAAGAAAGTATACAAAATCAAATCTTATTATTAAAGGATTATGCTACAGAAAAAGGATTTTTGATACACCATATCTATGTTGATGAACATTATTCTGGTATGAATAAAAATAGACCTGCTTTTCAGGCAATGTTAAAAGATGCACAAAAAGGATTTTTTAATATTATATTATGTAAAACACAATCCCGCTTGACAAGAGATAGAGAAGTATTTGAAACATATGTTCATGAATTATTTCCTTTGTGGGGTATTCAATTTATTAGTGTTGTCGACAACATGGATAGTAATTGTAAAGAAAATAAAAAGGTAAGGCAAATGAATGCTCTTATCAATGAATGGTATTGTGAAGATTTATCTGAAAACATCAAAGCAGTTTTAAAAAGAAAGCGAAAAGATGGGCAATTTGTAGGAGCTTTTACTTGCTATGGTTATCAAAAATCGAAAGAAGATAAGCACAAGTTAGTAGTAGATACAGAAGCAGCAGAAGTTGTAAAAAAAATCTTTGATGCTTTTTTAAAGGGCTACTCTTGTAAAGAAATTGCAGACAAATTAACACAGCAAAAAATTTTAACACCAACGGAATATAAAAGAGCAAAGGGAATTACATTTCAAAATCCCAATGCCAAACAAAATGCAGGTTGGTCTTACAACACCATTAAAAAAATATTGACAAATGAATATTATATTGGTTCTTTAGTACAGGGAAAAGAACAAACCATAAATTATAAATGCAAAAAAAGAATACTTACCGACAAAAAAGATTGGATTGTCATTAAAAACAATCATCAAGCTATTGTAGAAGAAGAAATATTTTTTATGGTACAAAAAAAATTTCAAAAAAAGCGAAAAAAACAGTAAAACCTTGGGTGCTGTTCAGTCTATATTTCACTCTGGTTGGGTTCCGTGGTCGTTTCACTGAAAACTCCTACAAGCTTTTTGAAAAAAGTTGGACAAAAAACTTTATCTTTTGTACACAAAACAAAATGAATTTTTTAACCATTGGTGCTCTGTTGTCGTTCCACTGAAGTAACCACTCCACTTCAACGCACAGCGGCAAAACGAAGTTTTGCACAAAAGTTCGTTGCTACCTTTCTTTCAAGAAAGGTAGCAACGGAGGATGTGTTCCGTGTCCGTTGTCGTCGTAGGGAGAAAGTCTATTTTCTACAAAATCACGAAAGGCAACAATTCTGTTATATGGTAAAATAAAATCATCTACAGGGGAAATACCGGTATCTAAAATGGCAATACCGATATTTCTTCCCTTATAGGCTATATTATCTTTTTTTAGCATTTCTGTTTTGGGCATATAGAAAACTCCTTTTTTTTCTTTCTATATAGAATATGAAATAAGAGTTTTTTTGGGAATTGTTTTTCAGTTATTTTTTTAAAGGACATAGCATACTATAAAAAGAAGGGAATAGAAGAAAAGGGGGATACCATGGAAACAGAAATGGAAAAAATTAAGCTGCTTTCTCAACTTATGGGACAGGATATTCCAAAGGAATCGGAACTGTTAAAGATGATGGAAACAGCAAAAAAAATGCAAAAATTTTTTCATACAGAAGAAACAGAACATAAAATGCCAATAAGCACCAAAGAGGATACAACACTTTTTGCAAGAACAAAAGAAGAAAATATGATATATGCTTCTATTCCCTTTTTAGACAAAGAATATCAAAAATATCTATATGTTATTGTAAGGGTATTGGAAATGAAAAGAGTATTAGAGGGAAATGAGCTGCTTGAAGTAAGGAGCCGCACAAAAGATGACCCCAAAAAAAGAAGAAAAAATTTATTACAAGCCATTCGACCCTATTTAACAGGAGAAGAAAAACAAAAAATTGACTTTGTTGTAAAAGCAATGGATATTAAAAATATTATGGAGTGGAAGGAAGAAATGACATGAAAGAAACTTTTTTAGAAAGACCAGAGGTGCAAAAATTAGGAGCACAAAAAGTTGCAATATTACAAGAATTAGCTGAAAAGGCAAAGGGCAAGCAGCCAATGGAATTATTAGAACTTTTACAAACATATGGTGAAAAACTAACAGGAGGAAATGCGATTGCTCCAGCCGAAAGAACAGCTTTATTAGCTGCAATGGAAGAAAGTTTAGAAAAAGAAGAAAAAGCCCAATTTCAGAATGCTATAAAAATGCTAAAAATAATGGGAAAACTTTAACTACCTTTCTTGAATTGAAAGAAAGGTAGCAAAGAACTTTTGTGCAAAACTTCGTTTTGCTGCTGTGCTTTGGACTTGAATAGTTGTTATAGATGAACGACAACGAAGCACCAATTGTCAAGATTTAGATTCTGTTCCGTTCGCAAAAGAAAAAGTTTTTGCTCAAGCTTTTTTCAAAAAGCTTGTAGGGTTTGGCTTGCAAAACGTCCAGTGGACGTTTGTTCTGCAATGACCAGAATGAAATAGAGACCAAAGTTTTTTACGCTTGCAATCCTGTTTTTAAAACAAAAAAATAGCAAAAACAAATGTTTTTGCATAAAAGTTCTTTGCCTTGCTTTTTTTAAAAAAATAAGTAAGTTTAAAAAGTTTCCTTATTTTTATATAAGAAATCCGTGCATCTATTTTCGATATTGCTCCCCATGCGTTACCTTTGTTGTTGGCTCCAACTAAGCTACCTTGCGGCACACAAGAGTGCTTACTTAGTGCTGCTGCCTTCCGACCCTGACACGGTTCATAAGTTCCTGTTGCACAAGACTCAATCTTCAGCACCAACGCGAAAGGGCAGACCATACAAAGCAAATACCTCATTTTAGACATCGTCCCCACTATAGCGGATTGTGGGTTACAAGACACCGCTAACGCCCCGACTAGCACGGAAATTTTTATTTTATTGTGAACTTTTTTAGTATACCGTATGTTTACGGTATTTGTCAATGGTATTTTTTACCAAATTATAAAATCCCCGTTCCCACCCTGAAACACATAACACCAGCACTGGTAGTAACAATCCACTATAAAATCAGCACTTTGCTATACTCATGTTACAATATTGATTCTAACTTTTCTGTTTTTGTGCAGGAATCTGCTGCACGAATCAATGGAGGCACAGTTTTCCTAACTGTAAGGTTGTGCTGCGCATATTATGTATTTGTATTCCCATTTTTTATAGTAAATCAATTGTCCAGTTAATTCCCTGTAATTTTGTATCTAGTTCACGGTATTGTTTTGAAAGTTGATTAATGGTATCTTGTAATTGTTTTGCATCAATACAACGTACAAATTTTATTTCTGTGGAGCTATAACGTTCTGGACGAATCATTGCAGATTCATAAATAGAGCGGTAAATTCCAATTTTAGACTTTAAACTATCTCGGCGTGCAATCGCATCAGAAACACTTCCCTTTTCATCAAAAGGGATTCTGTTGTTGGTAGCATTAATTTTTTGGATGAGGAATAAAAGACGTTCCATATTTTGCTCATACTCTACCATTAAATCATTTGGATTTTCAGCAGGTGTATCCCCTTCTTGCACCATGGTATTACTTTTAATACGATTAAAAAGTTGTATATTTTTTCTTTGGAGTTCTGCTCTTTCTATCAACGCTTCCGCAAGTTTCATAATATCCCTCTCTCTATCATAGACTAGCACACTCTTGAGTAAAAACTATTTTTTTAAAGAACTACTCTTTTAGCTCTACTTATATCAGATATTTTTTGTGCAGCTGCTTCATCTTCTATAGTTTTTTCTGTTTTTCCGATAAGATGATAGATTTCCGCTCTTTTTAAATAAGCATCTTTGTAATTTGGGTCTGCACAAATTGCCTGGCTATAATCAGAAATTGCCATTTTATAGCGTCCCAACTGTTGATAAGCATTTCCACGTCCATAATAACTGTTTTCATCTTCTAAACCCATATCTATTGCCTTTGTATAATCAGAAACAGCTTGTTTATAATCCTCTAATTCTTCATAAAGACTTGCACGACCAAAATAAGCAGCAGGGTTGGTGTCATCTTTTTCTATTGCCATATTAAAATCTGCAAGAGCTTTATCATATTGTTTTAAAGATTTATAGGCATTTCCACGATTGATATAGACAGTTTCGTCATCTGGATCTATTTTCATTACCATGTCATAATTTTCAAATGCTTTTTTATAATTTTCTAATTGAATGTAAGAGGCAGCACGATTAAAATAAGCAAGAAAAAACGTATTATCTAAAGAGATTGCTGTATTACAGTCTGCAATCGCTTTATCATATTCCTTTATGGCACTATAAAAATTTGCACGCTCATTATAAGCCTCTGGACTATCTGAATCTAATGCAATCATTTTGTCAAAATCCAAACCAGCCTTATCATATTCCCCTAAACTTAAATAAACAGATGCACGACTTTCATAATGCTCCACATTATCTGGTTCTAGTGCAATAAGTTCACTAAAATCAGAAATTGCTTTGTCATATTCTTTTAATTTAAAATAAAGATTGCCACGATCCCTATAAATTAATTGTTTTTCATCATAGTCCAACAGAAGTGCTTTACTATAATCAGAAATTGCTTTATCATATTCTTTTAAAAGTTCATAAATAAAACCACGGTCAAAATAATGTCCAGCATACTCTGGCTCTAAGGTAATGCATTTGTTTATATCAGGTAATGCATTTCTGAATTGTTCCAACTGCACATATAGCATGGAACGCAAAGAATAACCTGCTGTATTTTCAGGTTCTAATTGGATTGCCTGATTTACATAATTAATTGCTTTTTCCTCTTGTTCCAAAGCACCATATAGGGCAGCTTTTTCTAAATAACTTGTAGCTTTTTCCATAACTTGTTCCTTTCTCTTTTAATTAAAGAATTTTTTACAAAACTTACTCTTTCTAACTTCAATTTTGAAGTCAACTACTTCTGAAAGGGTTTTTCTTTCCTATATAAATTTTTATTTTTTATCAATATTCGAACATATGTTCTTTTTATAGGTTACTATATAATATTTTATTTGTCAAGTTTAATATCTTATACATCTGCAAATTTTGTTCTATCTTTTTTCTTTTAAAAAGAGTAGTTTTGATAAAAATTAGCACTCACTGAAAACGAGTGCTAATTTTTTATTGACATTTTTATTTTTACTGCTACAATATGTCTTAGAGAGATAGCAATATAAAGGAGGAACTATAAGTATGGAAAAAGGAAATCTTTCTATTAACAGCGAAAATTTTTTACCAATTATTAAAAAATGGCTTTACACAGACAAAGACATTTTTATTCGTGAATTGGTATCAAACGGTTGTGATGCTGTTACAAAATTAAAAAAATTGTGCTCTATGGGAGAGGCAGAAGTACAAGACAATTTTGAAATTAATGTCACACTAGATGAACAAGCAAAAACATTAACCATTTCAGACAATGGAATTGGTATGACAGCAGAAGAAATTAAAAAATACATTAATCAAATTGCTTTTTCTGGTGCAACAGATTTTTTACAAAAGTTTCAAGAAAAATCAGAGGAAGAAAATGATATTATCGGTCATTTTGGTTTAGGCTTTTATTCTGCTTTTATGGTGGCAGATAAAGTTGAAATTAATACTTTGTCTTATCAAAAAGATGCCCAGCCTGCAAAATGGACTTGTACGGGTGGTATTGATTATGAAATGGAAGATGGTACAAAAACAGAAAGAGGAACCGATATTACTTTATATTTAGGAGAAGATGGAAAAGAATTTTTAGAGGAAAGTACTTTATATGCTGCTTTAAAAAAATATTGTTCCTTTATGCCAGTACCTATTTTTATCCATGTGACAAAGGAAGAAGAACCAGAAGAAAGCATAGAAGAAGAAAGTAGTAATGTTGTTCATATGTCCCCAGAAGAAGCAGCAGAACTTGCAAATGGGGAGGAGAAAAAAGAAGAAGAACCAAAACCATTAAATGAAACCAATCCATTGTGGCAAAGACAGCCTAAAGATTGTACAGAGGAAGAATACAAAGCTTTTTATCATCAAGTGTTTATGGATATGAATGACCCATTATTTTGGATTCACTTAAATATGGATTATCCTTTCCGTTTAAAAGGAATTTTATATTTTCCAAAATTGGTACAACAAATGGATGTTACAGATGGCGAAATTAAGTTATATTCCAATCAAGTGTATATTGCAGATAACATCAAAGAAGTTGTTCCAGAATTTCTTTTGTTATTAAAAGGTGTAATAGACTGTCCAGATTTACCTTTAAATGTTTCCAGAAGTGCGTTACAAAATGATGGTTATGCACAAAAAATGTCAAACTACATTACCAAAAAAGTGGCAGATAAATTAAACCATCTCTTTAAAAATGAAAGAGAACAATACGAAGGATTTTGGGATAACATTAACATTTTTATTAAATTTGGCTGCATGAGAGAAGAAAAATTATATGATAAAATTAAAGATTCTTTGCTTTTAAAAACAACAGACGGTGTTTATGAAACTGTCAGCGAATATTTAGAAAAAAACAAAGAAAAACACGAAAACAAAATCTTTTTTGTTTCTGACGAAAATCAGCAAGCGCAATACATTCGCTTGTTTCAAGAACAAGGTTTGGAAGCCGCTATTCTTTCTACACCGATTGACAAACCTTTTGTATCCTTTTTGGAATATAAAAATGCTGGCGTAAAAGTCCAAAGAATTGATGCAGACATTAGTGACACCTTACAGCAAAAAGAAGAAGAAAAAGACGAAGAAGCAAAAAAAGCAGAACAAACACAAAATGAAGAATTGCAAAACCTTTTCAGAGGTATCTTAAACAACGAAAACCTCAAAGTAAAAGCAGAACCATTAAAAGCGGAACAGGTTTCTGGTATGATTGTATTGACAGAAGAATCTCGCAGAATGTTAGAAATGAAAGAAGCTTACGGAGAAAATGAGCAAATGAAAATGTTATTTGCTACTGCAAAACCGGACGAAACATTGATTTTAAACAGTAATCATAAATTAGTAAAACAAATTTGCAAATGGAAAGAAGATGCAAATAAAAAAGAAGATTTAGATCTTGTATGCCATCAGGTATATGATTTGGCTTTGATGAGCCATAAGACACTTTCCTCAGAGGAAATGACAGCATTTATTGACAGAAGCAATTTATTACTAGAAAAACTTGCTTCTTTATAAAAGGAAAGACTGCAGGGCTTTGCCCTGCAACCCACAAGCTTTTTGAAAAAAGCTTGACCAAAAACTTTATCTTTTGCAAACAGAATAGATTCTATTTTTTCCGCTGGTGTTCTGTTGTCGTTCTGCTAAAGCAACCATTCAAGTCCATCATACAGCAGCAAAAACGTTAGTTTTTGCACAAAAGTTCTTTGCTTCTTTCTTTCAAGAAAGAAGTAGAGTTTGAGGCAAAGTTTCAAGGTTTTAAAGGAGGGAAAATATGAGTGAATTGTTGGAAATGGGAAAAAAAGCAAAAGAAGCTGCCATTACCTTGGCAACACTTCCCACACCAGAAAAAAATAAAGTATTACAAAAAAGTGCAGACGCTTTATTAGAAAATAGTGACAAAATATTAGAAGCCAATCAAAAAGATGTAGAAGCAGCGAAAGCAGCAGGAGTCAAAAATGCTTTTATTGATAGATTAACCCTAACAAAAGATAGAATTCTTTCGATGGCAGAAGGATTGCGTCAAGTTGCTTCTTTTAATGACCCAGTTGGGGAAGTCATTTTTATGAAAACACTTGACAATGGTTTAATTATCGGGCAAAAAAGGGTGCCTATGGGCGTTATTGGTATTATCTTCGAAGCACGTCCCAATGTAACGGCTGATGCTTTTGGATTATGTTTAAAAGCAGGTAGTGCTGTTATTTTAAGGGGAGGAAAGGAAGCCATTGGCTCTAATAAAATGATTGTAGAAATATTCCAGCAGACATTAGAAAAAGAAGGCTTGCCAAAAGAATGTGTACAAATTGTACAAAATACGAACAGAGAGACCGCAAATGAAATGATGCGCTTAAATGGATATTTAGATGTTCTCATTCCAAGAGGCGGTGCTGGATTGATTAAAAATGTAGTAGAAAATAGTACCGTTCCTGTCATTCAAACAGGAATCGGAAATTGTCATGTTTATGTGGATGAAAGTGCAGACTTACAAAAAGCAATGAACATTGTAATCAATGCCAAAACACAAAGACCAGGTGTATGTAATGCTTGTGAAAGCCTTTTAGTACATAAAAATATTGCAGAAAAATTTATGCCCGAAATTGGAAAAGCCTTACAGCAAAAAAAGGTAGAAATTCGAGGTGATAAAGCAACTTTACATTTTGTAGAAGATGCTATTCCTGCAACAGAACAGGATTGGGCAACCGAATATGAAGACTATATTATTTCTGCTAAAGTGGTGGAAAATATAGATGAAGCGATTGCACATATTCGAAAGTATACAACAGGACACTCGGAAGCGATAGTGACAGAAAATTATACCAATGCACAAAGATTTTTAAATGAAATTGATGCAGCTGCTGTTTATGTCAATGCATCTACAAGGTTTACGGACGGCGGGCAGTTTGGCTTTGGTGCAGAAATTGGTATCAGTACCCAAAAACTTCATGCAAGAGGTCCTATGGGCTTGAAAGAATTAACAACTACAAAATATATTATTTATGGAAATGGACAAATTAGAGAATAATATAAAGGAGGATTTTTAAAATGGCTTTTTCTTGGAATAAAAATTTAGAAACGGGAAACACAATGATAGACCAGCAACACAGACAACTGATTGATGCTATCAATAATTTATTACAAGCTTGTTCCTCTGGAAAAGGTAGAGCAGAAATTGAAAAAACTGTAAAATTTTTGTATGACTATACCGCAAAACATTTTGGTGATGAGGAAAAATTGCAAGTACAATACCACTATCCAGATTATGCAAATCATAAAAGATACCATGAAGAATTTAAAAAAGCAGTAAAAGAATTAGAAATACAATTACAAAAAGAAGGGCCTACTGTTACATTAGTGGGAAAGGTAAACACCAGTGTTGGTGGCTGGCTTTTAAATCATATTCAAAGGGAAGATGTTAAAGTTGCTGCACACATTAAAGCACAACAAAAGTAAAAAAACTTAATTTTACAAGCTAAATGCTTTCATCCCACTCCTTTAGGGGTGGGATGAAAGCATTTTTTTTATTTCAATATTTGATTAGTATATGTTAATATTGCTTTTATGAACAAGAAATGGTATAATAAAACCATGAAAATAAAAGGTTTTGACGCGAGCCTTATACTATCGTTAATGGATACAATGGTATCTTTGATAGTGAAAGTCTTAATGAAGTAGATTAGTTTTATATGCTTTCGAGTATATTTAGAAGTTTATGTAATTAAGAACCCCATGCCTTTAGGCATGGGAGTGTTAGAAATCCAACAAAGACCTTGAAAGCGTTGTCTATCTTTTATTCCGGTGGGTGCAGAACGTAGACTGGACAAAGTCCAAGGTTTTGACTTTATTAACAGACTGAGGAGTCTATATAGGCTCCTTTTTTTAATTTGTTTTAACAGGGAGGAAAAATATGATAATTCCTAAAAATGTAAATAAGATATTACAAAAACTCAATGAGGCAGGATTTGAAGCGTATATTGTAGGTGGGTGTGTTCGGGACTGTCTACTGCAAAGAACGCCGCAAGATTGGGATATTACCACTTCTGCTACTCCACAAGAAGTAAAAAAAATATTCCACAAAACCTATGACACCGGTTTAAAACATGGTACGGTTACTGTTATTTTAGAAAAAGAACATTATGAGATTACAACTTACCGCATTGAAAAAGAATATTATGACTGTCGCCACCCTAGTGAGGTCATTTTTACAAAAAGTTTAAAAGAAGATTTACAAAGAAGGGATTTTACCATTAATGCAATGGCATATCATCCCAAAGAAGGAATCCAAGATTATTTTTGTGGTCAGGAACATTTAAAACAAAAAAAAATACAGGGAGTAGGAAATCCTGAAGAACGATTTCAAGAAGATGCTTTGCGTATGTTAAGGGCGTTGCGTTTTTCTGCGCAGCTAGGTTTTGACATAGAACCTAAAACCTATCAAGCCTTACAAAAACAAAAAAAATTAATTCAAAAAATTAGTGCAGAAAGAATCCATGAAGAATTGGAAAAAATGTTACAAGCTCAATTTTTAGAAAAAATTTGTTTTTTATGGGAATCTGGACTTTTAAAGGAAATTTCCCCTTTATTATATCAAAAAATGTTATCCCATGGGACAGAAATTTTACAAGAATTAAAAAATGTTTCTTTTGATAGAATTGTGCGTTGGGTTATTTTTTTGCAATACTTGACAGCAAAAGAAGGAGAACAACTTTTAAAAGATTTACGCTTTGATAACCATAGCATAAAGGCGATTGTTATGCTTTTGGAACATTTGAAAGATGAAATTCCATTACAAGAATATGAAATAAGAAAAAAAGCATGTGAAATGACACCAGAACAACTCAACCGACTTTTTTTCATACAAGGACAAAAAAAGGATACTACAAAATGGATTTTTTATTTGGAAAAAATATTAGAAAGAAAAGATTGCCTTACTCTAAAAACGCTTGCAGTAAAAGGAAAAGATTTACAACAAATTGGAATCAATGGAAAAGAAATGGGAGAGGTTTTATCTTTTTTGCTGGATATGGTGCATAAAGAACCAGAAAAAAACAAAAAACAAATCTTACTTGCTGCTGCAAAGCAAAAGTAAGTTATATTTCAATACCTTACTTCATAATATAAAAAAGACCACCAACTTTTTTGAAAAAAAGTTGGACAAAAAACTTTACCTTTTGCAAACGGAACAGAACAAATTTTTGACCACTGGTGCTCCGTTGTCGTTTAACTACAACAGACATTCAACTTCAATACACAGTAGCAAAACGAAGTTTTGCACAAAAGTTCTTTGCTTACTTTCTTTCAAGAAAGTAAGTGAAAAAAGGTTGAGCAAAAAATTTACCCTTTGCAAACGGAACAAAATGAAAATTTTAATGGATGGTGTACCATCGTCGTTCATTTGCAATAGCTGTTCCAGTACAAAGCACAGTCATTAAAGTTCTTTGCTAAGCTTTCTTTCAAGAAAGCGTCAAAAAAACGTGAAATGGAGGGAGGAGAGAAATGGATGATAATTATGAAAAAATATTATGGGAAGGATACGGATTACATTTTTTAGGCGGAAACAGAATCCGTACAGGATACTTATGCAAAACAGAGCAAGGAATTTTTGAAGTACGCAAAAGTATCGCCCCATTAAAACAAATATTGTTTGAACATGATATTAGAGAACATTTAGCACAGCAAGGATTTTATGTCAGCCAATTTTTATGTACCCAGCAGAAACTACCCTATTACTCCTGGGAAGGCAACCATTATACTGTGGAAAATGCAATAGAAGCTGAACCTTTAGATGAGGAAGAAAAACAAACTTTTATTATAGGTGCAAAATTGCTTGCAAAATTACACAAGGCTTTAAATGGGTTTTATAGTTCTTTTGGCTATTTTTCTGGAAAAAATCGTTTAGAAATTTATGAAAAAAGAAGAATTGAACTTTTAAAAATTAAAAAAAGGATTGAAAAACAAAGCAGTTATACTCCACTAGATTTACTTGTCAAGCAACAATTTCCCTATTATATGGAAAAAATAGAACAAGCAAAACAATTATTTTTAGAAATTAATTATCAAAAAGCCATCTATCATACAGAAAAACAAAGAACCATTTGTCATAATGTTTTTAAAGGAGAAAATATTCGACAAAATGCACAGGGTATTTTGCTAACAGGACTGTCAAAATGTACTTACGACCATAATATGGTAGATTTTGTGATGTATTTTAGACGTTTTTTAAAAAAACAGGATTGTGATATTGCAACAGCAGAAAAAATGCTTTCTGCTTATGAATCAGAAAATCCTTTGCCTTTGTCTTATAAAAAAATGCTTCTTGCTTTGTTTATCTATCCTGAAAAATTTCTTTCTCTTTGCAATGAATATTATAATAAAAGATATGTTTCTCCTGCCATGCTTGAAAAAATGCAGCGTTGTATCGCTTCCATTGAAAAAAATGAAATCATGGAAAAATGGCTAAAAACGCTTTGATTTTGTCAAAAATTGTTGTATTTTGCCAAAGGATGATATATAATGAAAATATCATTTGAAAAGAAAAGAGGCGTTTTTATGGGATATAGAAATGATTTTTTTGAAAAAAATAAATCAAATCATGGTTGGTATACTTGTGTCAGATGTGGCAAAAAATTGCGGAAAAGTGATGTTGATATTGACCATATTATTCCACAAAGTAGAGGCGGCAGCGACAGTCTTTTTAATTTACAATGTATGTGCAAAACTTGCAACCGTTCCAAACAAAATAGCATGGGACTGGATACGGTGACAGATTTGGGAAAAAATTTTTTTAGAAATGTATTCCGAAAAAAATAAAGCAAAAAGCCGGGAAAAACAAGTTGTTTTTTTACGGCTTTTTCTATTTTTTTAATTTTATTACAAAACTACTTACTTTTTTATTGACTTTTTTTTTATTTGCGCTATAATAGAAAATAATTCAATATGCGGATATGGCGGAACTGGCAGACGCGCTGGACTTAGAATCCAGTCCGAGAGGGTGCAGGTTCGATTCCTGTTATCCGCACTAAAACCCCTTGGTTTTTCAAGGGGTTTTTTAATTGTGTTGCATTATTTTTTAAAAAAATTTACTGTCCTTATAAAATATCATTGTTTTATAATCGCAATTTTTAATTGATGAAAAAAAGAAAGTACCCATTCGTCCCAAGCATATTCTGCTGTTTTATCAAAAGAAAAAGGTTTTAAGGAGCAGCCTGTCGTACAAGTAACGGTATTTTGTTCAAAAATCATATTTAAAAAAAAGGTCGCTGGAATAGAACAAACCATATTATTTTTATGTTCGGGTAAAGAAAATATAATTTTAATATTTTTTGGCAATTTCTGCCCTTTAATAATTTCAAAAGCATAGTGACGAATTTCCTGCCAAAAACAATAATTATCTGTCATCAATTCTTGTTCTGCCAAAGAATAATATTGTTTATTTCTTGTGCCATCTATTTGAAAAAGGGCAAAGGTAGTAATATCCATTTGACGTATGTAAAAATCATCAAAAGCATTTTGCTTTAGCAATAAATTCATAAACTCT
Organism: uncultured Clostridia bacterium; assembly: GCA_910587195.1. Taxonomy (GTDB): domain Bacteria; phylum Bacillota; class Clostridia; order Lachnospirales; family Anaerotignaceae; genus Coprocola. The sequence goes on from CAJUKL010000035.1 coordinate 16,859, forward strand.
TTGGTATCATGAATAATAAATGAAATCATAATCATCCTCTTTTCCGTTTTTAATCTTTTTTATTTTACAATGAATTACAATACATTACAATCTATTTTCTGTTTGTACCTGACAGTCATCTGTGGTAAAATAATTGGAAATGAAACAAAAGAACTCTATAAAGTTAAAAAAGATACTTAATGGAAACGATAGAGGTGTAATATGCTATTTAATTCTTTTCATTTTATATTGTTTTTTATCCTTATTACAACCATATATTATAGTATTTCACATAAAATTCGTTGGCTGCTTCTTTTGCTTGCAAGCTATTATTTTTATATTTGCTGGCGTCCCAAGCAAATAATATTTATTTTACTTATTATTTTTTCCACTTTTACCAATTATATTTTTTCTTTGGCAATGTATCGGGAAAAAAAACGTAAAAAAAGGAAAAAATATTTATACATTACATTATTTATTAATTTTGGTCTATTATTTTTGTTTAAATATGCTGTATTTATGAATGAAACAATTATGCATCTTATTACAAACATGATAGCATGGCAATATAGAGATTTAGGAGCAGAGCAGGCACTTTTAAAGGCACAATTATTTTTGTCAAACTATCCTGCAAGGGATTTTGATATAATTCTTCCAATGGGAATTTCTTTTTATACTTTTCAAGCGACCAGCTACAGCATAGATGTTTACCGAAGGGACATAAAACCGGTACGACATTATGGTATTTTTTCTTTATTTATTTCTTTTTTTCCGCAGTTAGTAGCGGGCCCCATCGAAAGAAGCCGTAATTTATTACCGCAGTTTTATCAAAAACATACCTTTAAAATGGAAAATATATTACTAGGTCTAAAATGGATGTTATGGGGATTTTTTAAAAAAATTGTCATTGCGGACAGAGTTTCCACCGCAGTCAATACCATTTATAATGCTCCTACAAATTATAGCGGTTTTTATTTTGTACTTGCTACTATTTTATTTGCTTTTCAAATTTACTGTGATTTTAGTGGATATTCTGATATTGCTCTAGGCAGTGCAAAGGTATTAGGCTTCCGTTTAATGCACAATTTTGAAAAACCATATCTTTCCAAAAGCATCAAAGAGATTTGGAGAAGATGGCATGTTTCGCTTTCCACATGGTTTATGGATTATATTTATATTCCTTTAGGGGGCAATCGCAAAGGAAAGCTACGAAAGTGTTTTAATTTATTTTTTACCTTTTTTATTAGTGGCATTTGGCATGGTGCCAACTGGACATTTGCCTTATGGGGTGCCATGCATGGTGTTTATTTAGTAATTGGTATTTTAACAGAAAAAATAAGAACAAAAATAAAGAAGTTTTTCCATTTAGATGGCAGTAAAATAGTACATTTTATTTGTATTGTAGTTACATTTTTGTTGTTTACCCTTAGTTTAATTATGTTTCGAGCCAATACTATTACAGATGCTTTTTATATTTTTCGTCATTTATTGGATAATTTGCAGCAATGGACAAGTGCACAATATTTATATGAAGTGATAACAAGCATGGGAATCAATTTAGTAGAGTTAATCATTGTTGTAGTATCTATTTTGTTTTTGATGTTTTTGGAAATTGCTACCGGGAAAGAATATGTAATAGATGGCATAGAAAAAAGAAATGTTATTGTACGCATGGCTTTTTATATTCTATTAAGTACTTGGATACTTTGTACTGGTGTATTTTACAATTCCGGAGAATTTATCTACTTCCAATTTTAACTTACTTTCTTGAAAGAAAGTAAGCAAAGAACTTTTGTGCGGTGCAAAACGTCCGGTGGACGTTTGTTCTGCACTGACCGAAACGAAGTGTAGATAACTTCGTTTCGCTGCCGTGTGTTGGACGTGAACAGTTGTTGTAGTTGAACGACAACTGTTCACCATACGTTAAAAAAGTCGTTCTGGTTCGTTAGCAAAAGGAAAAGTTTAGACGCAAGCCCTTTTCAAAGGGCTTGCGAGAGTTTGAGAGCAGAGTTCTCAAGGTTTTCTACGCTTGCAAGCGTGTTTTTGAAGGGTCGCTGAACATCCAGTGGACGTTCAGCGACGACCAGAGCGAAGCGTAAACTTTGAGGAAACTTTTCACAAGTGAAAAAAGTTTCCCCAAGAACTTCTGACTTTTGTTCAGTTTAATAGAAACCACTTCTTTCTAAGAAAAAAGGAGCTTTTTTATGAAAAAAAAGAGTTTTATCATTAAATTTTTAATTTATGCCATTTGTGTAGTGGTATTATTTCAGCAAATGGGCTTGCGTTATCAGGAAGCAGCAAGTCACAACATCATCAATGCCTTTACGCAAAAACGCTTTGAAGATTTTTATGCTTTGCCTCAAAACAGTTTAAATATGGTCTTTATCGGTTCCTCTCATTCCTATTGTACCTTTGACCCAGAATTGTTTGACAATCATTTTGCTATTTCTAGTTATCAAATGGGGACACCCTTGCAGCATCTTGATACAAGCTATTATGAATTGTTAGAGATTTATCGTACACAAACACCAGATGTTGTTGTACTAGAAACCTATTGGGATGTATTAGATGATAGATTTGAGATGAAACAGGCAAACTCCTTTTTTGAGGTACTGCAAAATGAAGAATTAAAAAAAGAATATATTCAAAAAGTGTTTCCCTTATCAGAAAAAATAAAATATTATTTGCTGCCAATTCGTTTTCAACAGGATTATTTTGCCTATGAAGCAAATGAAATCAGTAAAAAAATAGAGCAGACTTATGGTGTACAAAAGAAAAAAATACAATATCAGGAAGGAGAAGAATATTATCGTTCCAAAGGCTATGTCTATTGTAATATGGGAATGTTGCCCGGAGAATATAACGAAACCAATCAATTTCGAGGTTTAGATGGAAAAAATTGGGAAATAGACGAAACACAAGCAGGTTATGTTAAAAAAATTGCAGCACTCTGCAAACAAAAAGGGAGCGAGCTGGTTATGGTGACAGCACCTATTGCTTTAGTTTCTATGGATTATATTCAAAATTATGATAAAATTCATCAAAAAATGGCAGCACTTGCAGAGGAAGTTCATGCAAATTATATTGATTATAATGTAATCAATCAACAAATAGGAATGCTTACTAACGAAAATTTTAGAGATGATGCACATTTAAACGATAGTGGTGTGCAGATTGTAGATAGGCACTTTATTAATTGGCTGACAGAAAATACTTCATTTTTCGCCAAAGATAGACAATAAACTATTGCACGATAGAAAATGCTATATTATAATAAAATATAGTGTTTAAATTGGAAATAAATGGGTATCCTAATAATAGAACATCCATTAAAATATTGGGAGGTAGAAGTTATGGAAGAAAAAAAAGAAAATGGTTTGAGCAATACAGGAAACTTTATACATACGTATGTGCAGGAAGATTTGGAAGGAAAACTGAATAAAATACATACACGTTTTCCGCCAGAGCCGAATGGTTATTTGCACATTGGACATGCAAAATCCATTTGTTTAAACTTTGGTATAGCAAAATTATATGGTGGAAAGTGTAATTTACGTTTTGATGACACAAACCCTACCAAAGAAGATACAGAATATGTAGAATCTATTAAAGAAGATGTAAAATGGCTGGGTTTTGATTGGGAAGATAGATTATATTTTGCTTCTAGTTATTTTGAAAAATATTATGAAGTTGCTGTAAAATTGATTCGAGAAGGCAAGGCTTTTGTTTGTGATTTAACAGCAGAACAAATGAGAGAATACAGAGGCACTTTAAACACTCCTGGAAAAGAAAGCCCTTATCGCAACAGAAGTATAGAAGAAAATTTAGACCTATTTGAAAGAATGAAAAAGGGAGAATTTCCAGATGGTGCAAAAACATTAAGAGCAAAAATTGATATGGCTTCTCCTAACATCAATATGAGAGACCCAGTATTATATCGAATTGCCCATGCAACACACCATACAACAGGCGACGAATGGTGTATTTATCCCATGTATGACTTTGCACATCCATTAGAAGACGCCATTGAAGGCATTACCCACTCTATTTGTACCATGGAATTTGAGGATCATAGACCACTTTATGATTGGGTTGTCAAAGAGGCAGGATTTACAAGCAATCCGCCTAGACAAATTGAATTTGCCCGTTTAGGATTAACAAATACCGTTATGAGCAAACGAAAATTAAGAGCATTGGTTGAAGAAGGATTGGTAGACGGTTGGGACGACCCACGTATGCCGACCATATCCGGTTTACGTCGCAGAGGATTTACACCAGAATCTATTCGAGATTTTTGTGAAAGAATTGGTGTTTCAAAAGCGAACAGTATTGTAGACAGTGGTTTATTAGAATATTGCATCAGAGATGATTTAAAAGCAAAAGCAAAAGTTGTTATGGCAATTTTGCACCCCTTAAAATTAGTCATTACCAATTATCCAGAAGGACAAATTGAACTGATGGAAATTGAAAACAATCCAGAAAATCCAGAATTAGGTACAAGACAAGTTCCTTTTACCAAAAACCTTTATATTGAGCAAGAGGATTTTATGGAAGAACCAGTAAAAAAATTCTTCCGATTGGCACCAGGCAAAGAAGTTCGTTTAAAAGGTGCTTACTTTGTTACTTGTACAGATGTCATCAAAGATGAAAATGGTAATTTGATAGAAGTACATTGTACCTATGACCCCGAAACAAAAAGTGGCTCTGGCTTTACAGGCAGAAAAGTAAAAGGAACATTGCATTGGGTAAGTGCAGACCATTGTGTTCAAACAACAGCAAGATTATATGATTATATGATGTTGGATAATCCAGAAAATGGTGATATGATTATGAATCCAAATTCTTTAGAGGTAATTAAAAACTGTTATGTTGAACCAGCCATAGAAGAAGCAAAACCAGGCGACAAATATCAATTTATGAGAAATGGCTATTTCTGTGTAGACACAAAAGATACAACAAAAAATCATATGGTATTTAACCGTATTGTATCCTTAAAAAGTTCTTTTAAATTGACAGGACAAAAATAAAATTTTTTTTAAAAAAATTTTTATACAGTTGCCCCATTTTTTGCAGAGAAAAATATTGCAAAACCGCAAAAACTATGATATACTACCACTGTTGTCTTTAAATAATGTAAATTATTGATCAACAGAAAGAGGTGAATGATAATGAGAGAAGGAATCCATCCTAAATACAATCAAGTAACAGTAAAATGCAACTGTGGAAACGAATTTGTAACAGGCTCCACAAAAGAAGAAATCAGAGTTGAAGTTTGTTCAAAATGCCATCCATTTTATACCGGAAGCCAGAAATTATTACTAGAAGCAGGCGGTAGAGTTGAGAAGTTTAACAAAAAATATGGCAGAAAATAATATAAATGGTCAAAAGGGTGGGGTAAATTCCCGCCTTTTTTCACGCTCGCTTTCTTGAAAGAAAGCATAGAACTTTGTGCAAAACTTCGTTTTGCTGCTGTGTGTTGGAGTTGAGTAGTAGCTTTAGATGAACAATAACGGAGCACCAGTGGTCAAAAATTCGTTCTGTTCCGTTTGCGAGAGGTAAAGTTTTTTGTCTAACTTTTTTTCAAAAAAGTTGGTGGAGTTTGAGGCAAAGCCTCAAGGTTTTACTATTTTTAAAGTTTTCAGAGTTTTCTTAACAATACAATATAGAAAGAAGTTGAGAAATTGAAAAGAACAAGTATTGGCGGTCAAGCAGTCATTGAAGGTGTTATGATGCGTGGAAAAACAATATATGCTATGGCAGTACGGAATCCAGAAGGCGGCATTACACTAGAAGAACAAAACTGCACAGGACTTTCCAAAAAATATAAATTATTTACTTTTCCTATTTTTCGTGGCATGGCGGCATTTGTAGATTCTCTTGTAACAGGAACAAAAATTATGATGCGTTCTGCAGAAATTGCTGGGGAAGCAATAGAAGAAGAACAACCTTCTAAAGTAGAGCGATGGATTATGGATAAATTTGGAGATAAAATAAATGATTTTATTATTTACTTTAGTGTATTTTTATCTATTCTTATGAGTGTAGGATTATTTTTTATGCTTCCTGTATGGTTAGGTGGCTTTTTTAAAACAATTATCCCCACATGGGGCTTAGGAATTGTAGAGGGTTTGATTCGTATTACTATCTTTTTACTATACATTTTTGCAATTTCAAAAATGAAGGAAATACAAAGAGTATTCCAATATCATGGAGCGGAACACAAAACCATTAACTGTTTTGAAAAGGAATTACCATTAACCGTAGAAAATGTAAAAACCTGTACCAGACTGCATAAAAGATGTGGCACAAGTTTTTTACTTTTGGTCATGCTTATTAGTATGGTAGTATTGTTTTTTGTACAAACTGATAATTTTATACTGCGTCTTGTTAGCCGTATTGTATTAGTACCATTTATTGCAGGTATCTCCTATGAGGTCATTAAATGGGCAGGGAGTTCTGATAATAAATTAGTATCCATGGTAAGTTATCCTGGCTTATGTTTACAAAAAATTACAACCAGTGAACCAGATAGCAGTCAAATCGAAACGGCGATTGCTGCCATGAAAAAAGTATTAGAAGTAGAAGGCGATGACAGCCAAAAAATAGAGGAAATAAAATGAATGTCAAAGAAGCATTACAATTGGCAAAAAAAAGATTAAAACAATGTGAAATAGAAAGTTATGCAATAGATGCAAAGTTAATATTAAAAAAAGCAACTGCATTGAGCGAAGTGGAACTTTATACAAAAGAGAATGTTGTTTTAACACAAGAACAGCAAAGCATATTTTTGTATGATTTAGAACAAAGAGAGCAGCACAAACCTATGGCATATATTACAGGCATTTGTGAATTTATGGGCTTACCTTTTGTAGTACAGGAGGGTGTTCTAATTCCTAGGGCAGATACAGAAACTTTAGTAGAAACAGTATTACAGTATCATAAAAAGGAACATTTTACCAAAATAATAGATATTTGCACAGGAACTGGCTGTATTGCAATTAGTTTAGCAAAATATAGCAATATTGCTTTGTGTGGTACAGATATTAGCAATATTGCATTAGAAACAGCGCAAAAAAATGCACAAAAAAATCATGTTTTGATAAAATGGCTGCAAAGCAACTTGTTGGAATCGGTACCGAAACAACATTTTGATGCGATTGTTTCCAATCCTCCCTATATTGCCACAGAAGAAATACAAACATTGATGAAGTCGGTCAAAGATTTTGAACCACATCTTGCGTTGGATGGAGGAAAAGATGGTTTTTATTTTTATCAAAAAATAGTAGAGCAGGGAAAACAATATTTAAAACAAGGTGGCTGGATATTTTTTGAAATTGGGTATCAGCAAGCAAATGCTGTATGTAACATTTTAAAGCAAAATGGATTTCTTAATCACATGGTATATCAAGACCTAGCCGGATTGGACAGAGTGGTTGCAGCACAAAAACCTTTCTCTGCCATAAAAACAAGCTGACATTTAGGAGGAAAAAGAATGTTAGATAAATTAGCAGAAATTGAAATAAAATATATTGATTTATCTGAGCAGGTAAACGACCCTGATATAATTGCAAATCAGACAGAGTGGCGTAAACTAATGAAAGAATACAGTGATTTAACACCAATTATAGAAAAATATAGACAATATAAAAAAATAGAACAAGAAATTGCTGATAATTTGGAACTTTTAAATGAAAAATTAGAAGAAGATATGCGAGAATTGGTAAAAGAAGAATTAGCACAAAACAAGCAAATTTTAGAAGGACTAAAAAAAGAGCTTACCATATTGCTTTTACCCAAAGACCCTAATGATGATAAAAATGTAATTGTAGAAATTCGAGGGGGTGCTGGTGGTGATGAGGCAGCATTATTTGCTGGAGATTTATTCCGTATGTATTCCCGCTATGCAGAAAGACGACGCTGGAAAACAGAAATTATGAATAGTAATGAAAGTGACTTAGGTGGTTTTAAAGAAATTTCATTTATGATACAAGGGCAAGGTGCTTATTCTCGCTTAAAATATGAAAGTGGTGTGCATAGAGTACAAAGGATTCCTTCCACAGAAAGCGGTGGAAGAATTCACACTTCTACTGTTACAGTGGCGGTACTACCAGAAGCAGAGGAAGTAGATGTCAACTTAAATATGAATGATGTACGTATTGATGTATTTCGTTCTTCTGGAAACGGTGGGCAATGTGTAAATACCACAGATTCTGCTGTAAGAGTAACCCACATTCCCACTGGCATTGTGGTATCTTGTCAAAATGAAAAATCTCAAATTAAAAATAAAGCGCAGGCATTAAAGGTATTATATGCACGTTTATACGAAATAGAGCAAGCAAAACATGATGCAGAAATTTCAGCAGACAGACGTTCTCAAGTAGGCACAGGTGACAGAAGTGAAAGAATAAGAACGTATAACTTTCCGCAAGGGCGTGTAACCGACCATAGAGTTAGTTTAACCCTTCACCGATTAGATGGCATTTTAGATGGTGATTTAGATGAGATTATGAACACACTAATTACAACAGACCAAGCCAAAAAACTCCAAACCAACTTACTTTCTTGAAAGAAAGTAAGCAAAGAACTTTTGTGCAAAACTTCGTTTTGCTGCTGTGCGATGGAGTTGAATGGCTGTTTTAGATGAACGACAACGGAGCACCATCGGTTAAAATCTTTCATTCTGTACTATATGCGAAAGGTAAAGTTTTTGGTCAAGCTTTTTGAAAAAAGCTTGCGAGAGTTTGAGAGCAGAGCTCTCAAGGTCTTTCTACGCTTGCAAGCGTGTTTTTGAAGGGGTTCTGAACGTCCGGTGGACGTTCGTTTAGAACCGACCGGAGCGAAACGTAGACAGCGGGCTTTGCCCGCTGGGGAAACTTCTGACTTTTATCAGGTTTATAATAAACCACTTTCTTTCACTTACTTTCTTGAAAGAAAGTAAGCAAAGAACTTTTGTGCAAAACTTCGT
>CAJUKL010000036.1 GCA_910587195.1 uncultured Clostridia bacterium
CTTGACCTTAAACTTTTCCTTTTGCACACGGAACAGAACAAATTTTTGACCACTGATGTTCCGTTGTCGTTCATCTACAACAACCATTCCACTCCAACACACGGCAGCAAAACGAAGTTTTGCACAAAGTTCTTTGCTTACTTTCTTTCAAGAAAGTAAGTCAAGAAAGCGTCGTTGACCAAATAGGCATCATGACGATTGCCTTGAATAAATCCCCGTCAATGTTGATTTCAAAACTACCATCTTGTATTTCAGAAAGACTTTTTGCAATCGATAAACCTAAACCAGAACCTTCTGTTGTTCGGGATACATCACCTCGCACAAAACGGTCTAATAATTGGTCAGGTGTAACATCAATGGAAGCAGCAGAAATATTTTTGATAATTAATACCCCCATATCATCCATTTTAAAAATGTCCACATAAACACGAGAATTAGGCATAGCATATTTAATTACATTAGAAATTAAATTTTCTAAAATTCTCCACATATGTCTGCCATCTGCATAAACATTTGTTTCTTCTTCACAATTAATTTTTACTATCAAACCAGCCTTTTCTATTTTTTCCTCTAATTCTCCCATTGCTTGTATCAACAGCATTTTTAAATTGATTTTTTCTTTTGTTACTGTTAAATTTCCACTGGAGGCCTTGCTTGCTTCAATTAAATCTTCAATCAACTGCTTTAAACGATAAGACTTGTCATGCAATACCGTTACAAATTCCTTTGCTTTCTCATTTTCTAATTCTTCTTTTTTTAATAAATCTGCATAAGTAATAATAGAAGTCAAAGGTGTTTTTAAATCGTGAGATACATTTGTAATCAATTCTGCTTTCATTCTTTCGCCTTTTACAGCTTCCTGCACTGCACTTTTAAAGCCACTTTGAATATTTGCAACATCTTCTGCAAAATTTTTAAAAGAAGGAGTGATTTTTTTTACATCCAATTCATAAGCTAAATTTCCTTTGGAAATTTCTTTTGCAGAAATCATCACTTTTGTCAGAGAACCTAAAGCCCTAGCACATAATATAGCTGCAATCCCATTAAATAAAAGAATTGCTAAAATAAAAATTAAAATTAACATAGTCTTGTGATAAAGAATTGCCGCTACTAAAATAACTGTCAAAAAACAATTTGCCATACCATAGCCGATTAGTAAAAAGACAATCCAGCCTCGAAAAGTTTTTCCACTAAACAAATAGCTGATTTTTTGTAATATCATCGCTACCATTGTATTGCTAAAAAAACGTTTCCCTTTCATTTGTCTGGAAATGCTTGTCATAAAACTTAACCATACGGTACTATATAATACAAACAGAGCACCCAGCAACGTAGAAAAGATATATGTCCACAAATAATAGGTGCTGTTATATAGTACAATGTTATAAAGCATAAGCAATGCCACGCCTGCCAACAAATTAAATATCAAAAATAAAATAATGTGAACATCATTATAAATTCTGTCCACTACCATATATTCTATTTCTCCACCCCTTTCTTTTTGTCCTGCTACACGTACCAGATACAATAAAGAAGCCAAAATAGAAATACAAGCTAAAATTCCTACACCAATTAAAATAGGATAACTTCTCCGAATCACATAAAATTCTGCTTGTTCCGAGTAAAAAGCATCACCAGGTAAAAGGGGGTCCCGGATAGCAGCATAAAGTTTATAACCACTTTTTTCTAAAATATTATTGTGATATTCCATATAATACCCTAGTTTATCAATGGAAAAGCCACCTTCTAATATAATACTTCTTTCCATTTCAGAAATTCCATCTTTCGAAATATTCCCCGCAACCTTTATTCCATTTTTATCTTCTAAATAGTAAAAAAAGTTTTCATAATCATTAATTTCTCTTTTCATGCTGCGGTAAGATTCCAACTGATTTTGTATATACATATTTCGATATTGTGCAAGTCGTGTTTCCACCAACATTTTATATTCTTCAAAATTATCTTTTAAATTTTCCGGAATTTCATTTTTGATAATTAAACCATCATAAGTATCATTTACTTCTGTGCTTTGTGTAATAATACCATCTATAACATTATAATAATTTTTGAAACTCGTCAATAAATCTTCTCTTGAAATATTGGTACCTGCTTCTATATTTTTTTCATCACCATAATAAATGGAAACATACACCACATCGCTGACTAATTTATTAAAACGCAGCCTAAAATTTTCTGTTTCATAATAATTATTGGTACCAACTGCTTGATAATGCCAATTTTGACTGATATTTACAAAAATCATACTGGCAAGATAAACTGCTAACACGCTGACAAAATAAATAATTGCTGCAAAAATCTTTGTTCTAGTCAAATATTGTCTAGTTTTTTTCGATTTTGTAGCCAATTCCCCACACCACCTTTAAATATCTTGGCTCTTTTGGATTGATTTCAATTTTTTCTCTAATTCTTCGAATATGTACAGAAACAGTATTTTCCGGTGCAAAAGAAAGTTCTTTCCAAACGCTTTCATAAATTTGGTCAATGGAATATACTTTTCCAGCATTTTCCATCAGAAGTTGTAAAATACCATATTCTGTAGCCGTTAATTTTACTTTTTCTCCTTCTACCCGTACTTCTTTGGCATCTTTGTCTAATTCCAGACCACCAATCTTTATAGTATTACTTTTTTCTGCAATACTTCCTAATGTGGTATATCTTCTCATTTGACTTTTTACTCTTGCTAAAAGCTCTAATGGATTAAATGGTTTTGTAATGTAATCATCTGCGCCAAAATTTAACCCTAATATTTTATCTGTATCTTCTGACTTTGCAGATAAAATAATAATTGGTATATTTAACCGTTCCCTAATTTTAATAGTTGCATTTAAACCATCTAATTTAGGCATCATAATATCTAAAAGAATTAAATGAATTTCATTTTCCTCCAAAGCTTGCAAAGCTTCCTCACCATCATAGGCTTTGATAATATTATAATTTTCTTGTTTTAAATAAATTTCAATGGCATCCACAATAGATTTTTCATCATCACATACCAATATATTAAATTTTTCCATGTCCATAAAGCAACCCCTCCTAAACTCTTTTTTCACCTTCTTACACTAATATTAAAACACCCTACACTAATAATAGCAATATAAAATTACAAATTATAAAATAATTCTCTTAAGAAATTCTTACACTTTCTTAAAAGAAATCATAAGAACTTTTTTGCTAGCCGAAATGAAAGTGTAGACAAGACAAAAAGAAGGGAATACTCTATAAAAGTAGACAAAGAAAAAACAGAACTCATTCTTAATATTATAGAAAAAACAAGCAAAAAATCGAATAAAAAATTACAAGCTAAATGCTTTTCTCCTACTCTTTTAGAGATAGGGTGTTATGCTTCCCTTTTCTATATGTATCTCAAATAAAAAAAGAAGGCATCACAAAGAATACCTCCTTTTCTCATTTCATACCATCGTATTTATAGTAAAACTGTAGTAATATATGATATGAAACAGTTCTAAAAACAATATTATGCTTGCTGTAAAGCCTTATCTTTCAATCTTCTTTCTTCAATGGCTTTTTTCGCTATCATGTCCTTTACCTTCATCAATCTTGTTGTGCTTGCTCTATCATTTTCTTCCAACTTCATAGAAATATATTTAATCGTTTCCTCATAATTTGGAATCATGACATTTTCAAGTGCATTAACCCTTCTTCTAGTTTTTTCAATTTCCTGCGCCAAAAGTTGAGCTGTTTTTTCACTTTCTGCCAAACGGAGTAAAGGCTGCATAGCATCAGAAAAGGATTCCATTGCGCTGTCTAACTCTCCAGAAGTAAAAGCAAGACCATAAGGATAGATGTCTGATTGATTATCTTCTGTTTTAAAATCAAATACAGGCACATTAACACTCATAATATTTTTTACAGAAACGTCTACTGCAACAGACTGTTTTGGCATCATCAAAGCTTCTCCTAAAAATTCTTGACTTAATACTGCTCTAGCAATAATAAAGTTTTTATAGGCACCATCAAGAGCTTTTTCAGCTTCCTCTCTCAATCGTTTATTTTCTTTGACGATATCCAAAAACTGCTTCATTAATTCATCTAATTTGTCTTTCAACAATTTGTGACCTCTGATAGCTGTTTTTAACTGTCTTTTGAGACGTGTCATTTCCATACGGGTTGGATTTACATTTAATTTTGCCACAGTTCATCACTCTCCCTCTGGCAAATATTTCTCCAAATACTCGTCACGAATACGTTTTAATTCACTCTTAGGCAACATTCTAAGCAATTTCCAGCCAACTTCCAAAGTTTGCTCAATGGTTCTGTCTGTTTTAAAGCCCTGAGAAACATATTCATTTTCAAATTCTGTTGCAAATTTTGCATACAGCAAGTCAACATCAGAAAGGGCAGATTCACCAAGAATTGCCATCAATTCTTTTGCATCTTTTCCTCTAGAATAAGCTGCAAATAACTGATTCATGGTATCCGCATGATCCTCTCTTGTTTTGCCCTTACCAATTCCTTTATCTTTCAAACGGGAAAGGGAAGGCATAACGTCAACTGGAGGTTCCACACCTTTTTTATACAAATCTCTTGTCAAAATAATCTGACCTTCTGTAATATATCCTGTCAAGTCAGGAATAGGGTGTGTTTTATCTTCTTCTGGCATGGTCAGAATAGGAATCATTGTAATAGAGCCTTCTTTTCCTTTCATTCTTCCAGCTCTTTCATACATGGTTGCTAAGTCTGTATACAAGTATCCAGGGTAACCTCTACGACCAGGTACTTCTTTTTTTGCCGCAGAAATTTCACGCAATGCTTCTGCATAGTTTGTAATATCTGTAATAATAACCAATACGTGCATACCTTGTTCAAAGGCAAGATATTCTGCTGCTGTCAATGCCATTTTTGGGGTAGAAATACGTTCTACCGCAGGGTCATTGGCAAGGTTTACAAACACAACAGAACGGTCAATGGCACCTGTTGCTTTAAAGTCATTAATAAAGAATTCTGCATCTTCAAAGGTAATACCAACCGCAGCAAATACAACGGCAAATTTAGAATCTGTACCACGTACTTTTGCCTGTCTAGCAATCTGTACCGCTAAATTTGCATGAGGTAAACCAGCAGCAGAGAAAATAGGCAATTTTTGTCCTCTAACCAATGTATTTAATCCATCAATGGCAGAAACACCCGTTTGAATAAATTCCGCAGGATATTCTCTTGCAGCAGGGTTAATAGGGGCACCATTTACATCAAGACGTTTTTCTGGAATAATTTCAGGACCACCATCAATAGGTTTTCCCATACCACTAAAAACACGACCTAGAATATCAGGAGAAACACCAAAGTCAAGGCTTTTGCCTAAAAAACGCACCTTACTTTCGGAAAGATTGATGCCTGTTGCACTTTCAAAAAGCTGTACTAATGCATTATCTCCATTTACTTCCAAAACTTTACATCTTCTGATTTCCCCATTAGAAAGCTCAATTTCACCAAGCTCATCATATTTTACATTTTCAACACCAGTAACTACCATAAGAGGGCCGGCTACTTCTTGAATACTTTTATATTCTTTTATCATAATTCCTCAGCCCCTTTCTTAATCAAGTCATCTACCTCTGTTTGTATATCTTTTTCAATTTCATCATATGCCTTATCTACATTTTCTTCTTCTACATATTTTGCACGACCGATTCTTTCAATGACAGGTAGCTTTGTAATTTTTGTAATAGAAATGCCTTGCGCAATCGCTTCTCCAGCAATTCTATGGAATTCTAATATCAACCTTAACATTCTGTATTGTTTATGCAAAGAGGTATAGGTGTCAACTTCATGGAAAGAGTTTTGATGCAAGAAGTCCTCACGAATAGAGCGAGAAGTTTCTAATATCAATCTATCACTATGAGAAAGGGAATCCACACCAACCAACTGCACAATTTCCTGCAATTCTGCTTCTGTCTGAAGCAATTTCATTGCTTCTTGTCTTTGCGCTGCAAAATGTTCTTCTACATTTTTATTTGTCCAAACGTCAACCTTATCTTGATATAAGGAATAACTTGTCAACCAGTTAATCGCTGGAAAATGACGTTTATAAGCCAAGGAAGCATCCAAGCCCCAGAATACTTTTACAATACGAAGTGTTGCCTGTGAAACTGGTTCAGAGGTATCACCACCAGGAGGTGAAACCGCACCAATCGCTGTCAAAGTTCCCATTCTACCTTCATTTCCTAAGCAAACTACTCTACCTGCTCTTTCATAGAATTGTGCTAAACGGCTTCCCAAATAAGCAGGGTAACCTTCTTCACCAGGCATTTCTTCCAAACGTCCGGACATTTCACGCAATGCCTCTGCCCAACGAGAAGTGGAATCTGCCATCAACGCAACACTATAGCCCATATCTCTAAAGAACTCTGCAATCGTAATACCTGTATAAATAGATGCTTCACGAGCCGCAACAGGCATATCAGATGTATTTGCAATTAAAACGGTTCTCTGCATCAAAGATTCTCCTGTACGGGGGTCTTTTAATTCAGGGAACTCGTTTAAAACGTCTGTCATTTCGTTTCCACGTTCTCCACAACCAATATAAACAACGATGTCTGCATCAGCCCATTTTGCAAGCTGATGTTGTGTTACTGTCTTACCGCTTCCGAATGGACCAGGAATTGCAGCAACACCACCTTTTGTAATTGGGAAAAAGGTATCAACAACTCTTTGTCCTGTTACTAAAAGGGAGTCTGGAGATTGTTTTTCTTTATAAGGTCTTTCTTTACGAACAGGCCATTTTTGCATCATTGTAAGAGGAACATCTTCCCCTTTTTCATTGGTGACAACACAAACCGTTTCTTCCACCGTAAAATCGCCCATATAAATTTCTTTTACTTTACCAGAAACACCATAAGGTACCATAATTTTACAGGTAACAACAGCTGTTTCCTGCACAGTACCAATCACATCTCCTGCAACCACTTCATCACCAATATTTTTCACTGGTTCAAATTTCCATTTTGTTGTTCGATTCAAAGAGTCTACTTCAACCCCTCTTTGAATATTTGTTCCAGATACTTCATAAAGTTTTGCTAATGGTCTTTGGATTCCATCATAGATAGTAGAAATCAAACCGGGGCCAAGTTCAACACTCATAGGCATACCAAGTGAGATGACTTCTTCTCCCGGGCCAAGACCAGATGTTTCTTCATATACCTGTATGGAGGCATTTTCTCCATGCATTTCAATAATTTCGCCAATCAAATGTTTTTCAGAAACACGAACAACGTCAAACATATTGGCTTCTCTCATGCCCTCTGCCACAACAAGAGGACCTGACACTTTTATGACTGTGCCTGTTTTCATATCTATCATTCACCCACATTCTATTTTATTCACTAAACAAGATGTCTGCACCAATCGCACGTTTTGCAGATTCTCTCACTTCGTTCATACCAATTCCCATACTGCCACCGATACCCGGAATAATAATAATTGCTGGCAATCGGTTATCTTTATAACGTGCAATATATTCTTGTACTAAAAGACTTGCCTGCTCTGTGATGTATATAATAGCATATTCTTTTTCTACCAAATCTCTTATCGTTTTTTTAATTTCATCTGCTTCATAAGCGGGAAAAATATCAATGCCAAGTGCAAGAAAGCCCAAGACACTATCTTTGTCGCCTATGATACCAACTTTATACATATGCTTCTCGCACCCTTTCTTTGATAATTTCACTGTCAATTTGGTTTAATTTACTTGTCAATATAATACGAACTGTTTTAATTTCTGATTCTTTTGCATACAGATACGCAATCAGTGGTTCTAAGGTTAATGCAATATATTTTGCTGATTTTACATAATCCATTAAAAAGTTATCACAAGTTTTTTCAAATTCTGTAAAGCCTTTTTCTTCTCCCACTTCAAAAATCTGACCGTATTTTGTCCCTTTAAACTGGTCAAGCGGATTATCGGTACCATATGCATTAAAAAATACAGATGAGGAAATTTCTCCACCCTCTACAAATACATTCATAAATGCGCCAAAGTCTTTATTCATATGTCGCATTCTGATAAAACTTTTTAAATTTGTCAAGTCACAAACCCTTGCCGTATAGCCTTTTACAAAATCGTTCTCTGATTCTTTTGCAGCTTGTGTCATTTGGCGAAAGGTTCCTCTATCTAAAGCAATATCAATCATTTGTCCACTTTGTGTTTTGCTATAAAGCTCCAAAGCTTCTTCAATTGCTTCGCCCATAACTTTTGGCAAATCTGTGTAATTTCTATCCAGAATGGACTGTTTTAGTTTTTCTACTGGTTCGGTACCGCCCTGTACAATATATTGCCTTCCATCAATTCCAGAAACTTCTTCTTTTAAAAGAACTTTCAAATTTTGATAGTCATTTTTATACAGAAAAATATTAATAAATTTTTCTTCCGGTACCAGTTCCCGTATGACTGCATAAGTTTTACTTAATTCAGCAGAAAGCACTTTTTCAAACTCTCTAGCATTTCCCTCTGGCACATTTTCATAGCCATATTCTGCCAATGTTCGCAAGCAGCTATCAATTTCTTTTTCTTCTGCCATTTGATTTAATGTTTGTTTGCTTAGAAGGTTTTTTTCCAGCACACGAATCCGTGCCACAGCATAAGGATAAATTTTTTCTTCTGCCATAATCCCCCTCCTTACGCAAATAATATTTCTGCTGCAATTTGTTCAATATTCTCTTTTTCTACTGTCAGTATCGCTTCAAAAGAATAGTTATATTCGATTTCTCCTTTTTTGACAATAAAACCGCCTTCTAATTCTCTTGTTTCTTCAGATACCGCAACATTTTGCTCGGCTAATTTTGCCATTAATATTTCATTTTGTTTGTCCTTTTGAGAAAATACAATTTCTTCTCCCTTTTCTGCTTTTTCCAACATGGTAAGTATCATATTTTGATATTCTTCCTCAGAAAGTTGAGAAAGTTTTTGTTTTACTCTCTCTAATGCCATTTTGACACATTCTTGTTTTGTAGATAATATCAATTTTTTTGCTTCCATTTCTGCGCCAGAAATTTCTTTTCCTCTTGCCTTTTCTGCTTCTGCATTAGAGAGAACACTTTCACTTTCTGTAATTTTAGCAGACTGTTCCTGTGCTTTTTGCAAAACAACATCCGCTTCTTTTTTTGCCTGCTCCAATATTTTTGCTTTTTCTGCCACAGCATCTGCTATAATTTTATCTATAATCTTTTTTTCACTACTCATAGGAGTGCTTCCTCCTTCTATCATTTTTATTTTCTCTGCTTAGCCGATTGTAATACCATTGTATGCCAAGAAAGATACCAGCAAGCCTAAAAGTGCATAAGTTTCAACGATAGCTGCAAATGTGATAGCTTTACCAAGTTCTTCTGGTTTTTTTGCCACAATGCCAACACCTGCTGCTGCTGCTTTTCCCTGATAAATACCAGAAACATAGCCAACTAAACCGATTGGCAAACCTGCTGCCAAAAGTTGAAAACCTTGTGCTGCTGTTGGAACTGCAGAACCACCAATAATACCTGCTTTAGAAAGTATCAAGAAAGCAATAATAAATCCATACAAGCCCTGTGTACCAGGAAGCAACTGCAATACCAACAACTGACCAAATTTACCAGGGTCTTCTGTTACAACGCCTGCCGCTGCCTGACCTGCAATAGATGTTCCTTTTGCAGAACCCATACCTGCAAATAACGCTGCAATGGCTGCACCTGCAATCGCCAAAAATTGTCCATCAGAAATAGCACTTAAAAATTCCATAACTTACATCTCCTTTTTTTCCTTTAATTTATTATGATATAAATAATCGCTTCTTTCACATAAAAGCATTATATCCTCTCTCTTAATTTTGTTCTGTATGAATGGCTGTATATTTTGGTTTTCTTTTAAATGGAGTAAAAGGAATTCCGCCACCTTCAAAGAATTTTCCAAAAAATTCAACATACTGCAATCTGCTTGTGTGCACATAAGCACCCAAAGCATTGATTAATAAATTGGCAGTATGACCAATAACACCGATAAAAATGGCAGGAATTGGGCCTGCAATATCTCCCAGCAAATTGATAACCTGACCAATAACACCCGTAGAAAGACATAACGCCATTAAACGAGAATAAGAAAGAATATCTGCAAAATAGCTTGTAATACCATACAAACTAGCAACCCCTTTATATCCTTTCATAACAATTCCCTTAAAACTTCTACCTTGTGTTAAAACTAAACCAACTGCACCAATAATAGCAAGATATTTTCCAATTTCGCCCCAAACGCCAATCGGACCGGCTACTACTGGAATTACAAGCAAACAAATACCTGTAATAAAGAAATACCAAAGTCCTACATCAAATAGGGCATCTAACGCTTTTCCATCTCGGATTAACATATAGCCTTTAATGCCAAGACCTACATAAATATGCACAATACCAAAAGCTAAAGACATTCCCATCAAAACCATAACATCATCTAGTGGACTAATTAAAGCAGGTATTTTTATTAAATCTCCAAAAACACCGCCAAAGATTAAGCCCCAAATGACAGTAGAAACGCCACACCAGCCAAGCAGTTTAAATAAATTGCCTTCGCCTTTTCCCATTTTTCCTTTTTTTACAATAAAAAAGCTGACAAGAGCAATAATGATACCATATCCTGCATCACTGAGCATCATTCCAAAAAAGATAATATAAAAAATAGACATAATACTATTGGGGTCAATATCTTTTGTACTTGGACAACTATACATATTAGTAACACTTTCAAATGGTGTCACAATACTATTATTTTCCAAAAGCACCGGATACCCTTCTTCTGCATTTCCTTTTTCCGTTTCTACAAAACAATGAAATCCATTTTCCAATTCTTCTTTTAAGCCTTGGGCTTTTGTAAAAGGCAACCAACCGCTTAAACAAAATGTATTTTCTGTTTTTACTAATTTTTCCTGTACTTTTCTCTGATCCCTCTCTATGACATAATAATCATATAAATTTTCTAATTTTGGGATAATATCCACATATGCTTTAATATCTTCTGCTAATTGCAGTTGTTCTTTTTTGCGCTGCTCCATTTGATTTTCAAACTCTTTGATACCTTGTTGTGGTGTTCCTTCCACTTTTGGTAAAGTTGCAGGCACAAAGCCAAACTCTTTTACTAACTCCATTGTTTGGTCATAGGCATCTTTGTGTGCAATCACATAGCAATAGTCAAATTGTTTATCTGACTTTACTACATTGACAATGCTTTCCAATGCAACTTCTTCTAATTTTGGGCGAACTTGCACCAATTTCATGGTAGTTGGAAAAGTACCTAAAACCATTTTGCTGTATTTTGTTTCTAATTGATGGAGTGGTACATCTAAAGAAGCCCATGGCAAGAGCATTTCTTTTTTTATTGCTGCCATATTTTCCTCATTTTTAGCAGATTCTAAATCTCTATGAAACATATTAATTTTTACTGCTGTTTCAAATAGGGTATCTTCTTCTGCTTCACTTGCCACAGCTTGATACTCTCTTTTTGGCTCAAACAAAGGTTTTTTAATAGTGACATATTTTTTAATGCTTTCTAAGCATTGTGCTAAAAGTGATATTTTTTGCTCAAGCTGTATGACTTCAGATTCTGCACTATCCCTTTGTAATATTTCGCCATATTCTTCTTCTAGTAGGTAAGAACTGTCATCAATCTGTACGAAACCATGCTTTATCAGCAAATTTAAAATCGCACGTTTGTCTGCATTTAAGCCAACAACAGAGAGTTTACTCATTTCTACGATTGCCATCTTACCCCACTACCTTTCTGATTACTGCATCTGCAGCCTGTTCCAGACGTGTTTGTGCAGTTTCTTTAATTTCTTGGCAACATTTTGTTGCTTCCGCCAAAATGTTGTCTTTTTTTGGCTGACTTTCTGTAATGGCTTTTGCAATTTTTTGTTCACTTGCTTGTTTTGCCATTTTTTTAGCGTCTGCAATCATTTCATTGCTTTTGTTCATTGCTTCTACCTTGATTGTTTCCTTTTCCACAGCGGCTTGTTTTAAAATTTCTTCTGCGCGTTTTTCTGCTTCCAGGATTTCTTTCATCACTTCAAATGCCACATTTTCCCCTCCTTAATCTTCATTTTTGTCAAATTTTAGATAAAATGTTCAGACAGTTCCATAAATTCCTAAAAACATTCTTATGCTGATGTTGCGATAAATTTAGCATAAATTAAAACAATTCTCAACATTTTACATATAATATATAATAAAATACTACTAAACATTTGTCAATATCCACTTCACGGCAAGGAATTATGTATTGTATGATTTTGCACTATTTTCTATTTATTGTTAAATATTCCCCAAATAATGTTTTATTTTGTTCTATTTTTCCATAAAATTTTATTTTTTTCTTCTATATTATCCTAATAAAAACGATTTTATTTTTTATTATTGTTTAAATTGCTTGAAAATTTTATACTCATTTTCCTTTTTTGCTTCTTTTATTTACAAGGCATTTTTTAAAAGTTCTATTAATTCTTTTTCTTCAAAATGATATTCTTTTGCACAAAAATGACAATGTAAAGTTGCTTGCTTATCCTCTGCAATAATTTTTTGCAATTCTTCTTTTCCTATGCTAATCAAGGCTTTTTCTACTCTTTCTCTGGTACAGTTACAATAAAAAGAAAGGGGTATTCTATCTGTTATTTTTGGCTCTAATCCTTTTAAAAGCATAGCTAAAATTTGTTCTGGTGTTTTTTCCATATCATATAAATCGGTAACATAAGGCATCTGCGCAATATTTTTTTCCAACTGTGCAATCACTTCTTCCTCTGTATCTGGCATCAGTTGGACAATAAATCCGCCAGCATGTTTTACAGAAGTATCTCTGTCCACCAAAACACCTAAACCTACTGCAGAAGGGGTTTGTTCGGATTGTGCAAAATAATAGGTTAAATCCTCTGCAATTTCGCCGGAAATCAAAGCAATTTCTCCAGAGTAAGGTTCTTTCATACCAATATCTTTTATAATTCTTAAAGAGCCCTTACCAATAGCACCACTAACATCTAATTTTCCCGGATATTTACTAGGAATATCTACATTGGGTTGAAAAACATATCCCTTTGCCCTTCCTTTTTGGTCTGCTGTTACAACAATTCCTTGTAAAGGTCCATCTCCTCGAATCTGCAAAGTAATTAAATCTTTTTCTCCTTTTAAAGTAGAACCCATCATGCAACCTGCGGTTAACAATCTTCCTAAAGCTGCTGTTGCAACTGGAGAAGTATGATGTAAAGTTCTTGCTTGCTGTACCATTTCTTTACTATAAGCAACAAACACTCTAACAGCACCATTTGCACCGATTGCTCTTATCAATTCATCTTTCATGTTCCAATTCCTCCTGTAACACATCACAATCTCCTATTTTCTGCACTTCTCTTGCTACCACATAAATCCTTTGGCTATCTTCTTTGGGTGGCTCAAAAGTATAAGCATCATAAATAGCAGATAGTTGTAATCCACTTTGTTCTAAAAGTCTTTTAATGGTTGAAATATCATAGGCTTTTTCATAATGATATTCTTCTTTTCTTTCATATTTTCCATCTTTCTGTTTGATAAAAAAATTCATATAAAACTCATTTATTTGCTGTTGCTCATCATAATAATTTTCCCATATGTATGCAGCATCTTCTTTTGTTTCCCCAAAAGAATTTTGTGCTAACAGATATTTAAATTTATATTCTGTATTCAAATCAAAAATAAAAATTCCTTTGGGGTGCAAATAGTTATTAACTAGTCGAAATACTTGCAAAAGTTCCGCTTCTTCCAAAATATAATTTAAGCTATCATACAAGCTAATAATACAATTTACAGTACCATACAATTCAAATTCTCGCATATCCTGCAAAAGATATAAAATATCCAAGTTTTGGGCTTTTGCTTTTTGTTGGGCTTCTGCCAGCATTTCTTCAGAAAAATCAATTCCTATCATATGATACCCTTGTTTCGCTAAAATCTGGGTTATATTTCCTGTTCCACAGCCTAAATCTGCAATAAGTTTTGGCTGACAGTTTTCTTTTTCCCATATTTTATGAAGATATGCTATCCACATCGCATAATCTGTTTCTTCCATAAATTCGTCATAGACAGACGCAAATCCTTCATAGGCTTCCACTATGTTCTCACCCTTTTTCTTTTTTATCTATTATAGCGTTCTTTCCCAAAAAATCAACTTACTTTCTTGAAAGAAAGTAAGCAAAGAACTTTTGTGCGGTGCAAAACGTCCAGTGGACGTTTTGCACCAACCGAAACGAAGTGTAGACAACTAGCGTTTCGCTACTGCACAATGGAGTTGAATAGTTGCTTTAGATAAACGACAACGGAGCACCAGTAGTTAAAAATTCACTCTATTCCGTATGCAAAAGATAAAGTTTTTGGTCAAGCTTTTTTCAAAAAGCTTGCAAGAGTTTGAGAGCAGAGCTCTCAAGGTTCTAATCCTTTTTCTTTTCTTCTTTTTTCTTTTTTCTCATTAATCCTCCAATTTTTCCACTTTCTTTGCTGCTTAATCCTTTCCAGCCAAACTGTTTAATTTTATCTAAAAGTCCTAATTCTCCTGCAATTTCATATTTCATTTCTAACGCCTTTTTTTGTTCCGCTGTTAATTCTTTTTTTCCCATATTACCACTCCTTACTACATTTTTTTGTTTTAATTATTATTTTCCCCTTTTTTATTTCTATACTGTAAATTTTTATTTTTTTTGTCAAAAACCTTTGACATCATATTCTTTTCATGCTAGACTAATAAATAATTCAATATAAAGTAGAGGTGCATATTTCAAAAGTACACAAACAAATGCGATAAGGCGCAAATGAAGTTTGTGAAAAGGGGAATTTGCCGAAGAAAGTGTTAGCCTTATCTTTCTCTTTCTGGTTGTATCGTTAAGAACTATATGACTGTCACCTTGCAAAAGGTGGAGCGCTACCCTTAATCAGTATAAAAAAACTGATTTTTTCCGGCGCAAGTCGGCTTTTTTTATATAAACGTATAGGAGTGAATAGCAAAATGAAAAAAGTAAATTTAGCAGTTGTTGGTGCAACAGGTATGGTTGGCAGAACATTTTTAAAAGTCTTGGAAGAAAGACAACTGCCCATTGACAATTTTTATGTAATGGCTTCCAGTCGTTCTGCTGGTTCCACTTTAAGTTTTAACGGCAAAGATTATGTTGTAGAAGAATTAACCGAGCACTCTTTTGATAAACCGATTGATATTGCTCTTTTTTCTGCCGGCGGTGGCACAAGTGCAAAATTTGCTCCAATCGCAGCAGAACATGGTTGCATTGTTATTGATAACAGTTCTCAATGGAGAATGGATCCTAATGTTCCTTTGATTGTTCCAGAAGTAAACCCAGAAGACATTAGCTGGCATAAAAATATTATAGCAAATCCAAATTGTTCCACCATTCAGGCAATGGTTGCTTTAAAACCTTTAGATGATAAATTTAAAATAAAACGTGTGGTATATTCTACATATCAAGCTGTATCTGGTGCCGGTGTTGCAGGTTGGAAAGATTTGGAGGATGGTTTGAAAGGAGAAGCACCTAAAAAATTCCCTCACCCTATTGCAAATAACTGTTTACCTCATATTGATGTTTTCTTAGAAAATGGATATACCAAAGAAGAAGAAAAAATGATTAATGAAACTAGAAAAATATTACATCATCCTGCACTAAAAGTAACTGCAACTACAGTACGTGTACCTGTTTTTGACAGTCACAGTGAATCTATCAATATAGAATTTGAAAATGCTTTTGATATGAAAGACGTTTTTGAAACCTTAAAAAATGCGCCTGGTGTTATTTTAGAAGATGACCCCAAAAATAATGTATATCCTTTAGCCATCAATGCTGCTGGTCATGATGAAGTTTATATCGGCAGAATCCGTCGTGATGAAAGTGTAGAAAATGGCATTAACATTTGGGTTGTTGCAGACAATATCAGAAAAGGTGCAGCAACAAATGCCGTACAAATTGCAGAAGAAATTATTAAAAATATGCAGTAAATGACATTGTTTTTTCTATTATTTCATATATAATTTTGGAGGTGTTTTTTATGTCTTTATTTACAGGTTCCGGTGTTGCCCTTGTAACACCAATGCAAGCAGATGGTAGTGTTAATTTTCCTGTACTAAAAGAGTTACTTGAATTTCAAGTAGAAAACGGCACAGATGCCATTATTATTTGTGGCACCACTGGAGAGGCTTCTACTATGACAGATGAAGAACAAATTGAAACGGTTCGTTTTACTGCTGAAACCATTGCAAAGCGGATTCCTGTGCTTGCAGGTGCTGGTAGCAATGACACTGCTCATGCGATTGCATTAGCAAAAGGCTGTCAAAAAGCTGGTGCAGATGGTGTTCTTCTTGTTACACCATATTACAACAAAGCAACACAAAAAGGTTTAGTAAAACATTATACAGCAATTGCAAATAATCTTGATGTTCCTGTTATTCTTTATAATGTACCAGGTCGTACTGGTGTCAACATTGCACCAAAAACTTGCTATGAACTTTCCAAAGTGGAAAACATTGTAGGTATTAAAGAAGCAAGTGGTAATTTTACCAATATTACACAAATTGCAGCTCTTTGTGGCTCTGATTTTGATTTATATTCCGGAAATGATGACCAAAATGTTCCTATTCTTTCTTTGGGCGGAAAAGGTATTATTTCTGTACTTGCTAATGTTGCACCAAAAGATTGCCATGATATGGTAGCAAAATTCTTTGCAGGAGATACCAAAGGTGCAGCAGAATTACAATTAAAATCCATTGAACTTATCAATGCTTTGTTCTGTGAAGTAAATCCTATTCCTGTAAAAACAGCACTTAACTTAATGGGATTCCATGTAGGACCTTGCAAGTTACCACTATGTGAAATGGAAGAAAGCAATTTAGAAAGACTGAAAAAAGCAATGCAAAACTATGGTTTAACGCTTTCTTGACGCTTTCTTGAAAGAAAGCTTAGCAAAGAACTTTGTGCGAAACTTCGTTTCGCTGCTGTGCGTTGGACGTGAGTGGTTACTTTAGTTGAACGACAACGCACTACCAGAGGTTAAAAATTTCTTTCTATACCGTGTTCAGAAAGAAAAGTTTTTGGTCAAGCTTTTTTCAAAAAGCTTGTAGGGTTTTAGGGACAACGTCCCTAAGGTCTTTTTACGCTTGTAAGCGTGTTTTTGAAGTGGTTTGGAGGAACTTTTCACAAGTAAAAAAGTTCCTCCAAGAACTTTGTGCGAAACTTCGTTTCGCTGCCTTTTGTTAGACGTGAGTAGTTACTTTAGTTGAACGACAACGCACTACCAGAGGTTAAAAATTTCTTTCTATACCGTGTTCAGAAAGAAAAGTTTTTGGTCAAGCTTTTTTCAAAAAGCTTGTAGGGTTTTAGGGACAACGTCCCTAAGGTCTTTTTACGCTTGTAAGCGTGTTTTTGAAGTGGTTTGGAGGAACTTTTCACAAGTGAAAAAAGTTCCTCCAAGAATTTCCGACTTTTATCAAATTCATACTAAACCATTTTTTTGACAAGCTGTGTCATTTTTTTTATTTTTAAACTTAAATTATTATTTTTTTTGCAAAAAATTTTTATGCCATTGCTCTGTGATTTGTGGCTTATTTCTTGCGTATCTAATCATTTTATGATATTATTTTAGTATAAACTAACAGGAAAATTTATCTGTCAGGAATATAAGGAAAGGAGTTCTTTACATGGTAAAAATTATAATGCATGGTTGTGGCGGACATATGGGACATGTTGTAGCTTCTGTTGTAGAAAAAGATGCTTCTTGTCAAATTGTTGCAGGAGTTGACCCTCGTGATATACAAGCAGATTTTCCAACTTTTCGAAGCCTTGCAGATTGTAATGTTGCAGCAGATGTTATCATTGATTTTTCTACAGCTTCTGCAATTCCCAGCCTTTTAGAATTTGCAAAACAAAAACAGATACCAGCTGTTATCTGCACCACCGGGATTGCAGAGGGAGTAATGCAGCAGTTAAACGAAACTAGTAAATCCGTTGCCATTTTAAAATCTGCTAATATGTCTGTTGGTATAAACCTTTTAATCAATATTGTGGAAAAAGTTGCACAAACCTTATATGAAGCTGGTTTTGATATTGAAATTTTAGAAAAACATCATAATCAAAAAATTGATGCTCCAAGTGGTACTGCTCTTGCGATTGCAGATGCTATCAAGGCTTCTCTTTCAGAAGAAACGCATTACGTTTTTGACCGTTCCCCCAAAAGAGAAAAAAGAGAAAAAACCGAAATTGGAATCCATGCAATTCGAGGTGGTACCATTGTAGGCGAACATGATATTATCTTTGCTGGACGTGATGAAATTATCGAATTAAATCACAAAGCAATGTCAAAAGATATTTTTGCAGTAGGCGCCGTAAAAGCAGCAAAATTTTTGGCTGGACAAAAAGCTGGGTTATATACAATGAAAGATGTTATGGACTGATAAAGGGGCTTATCACAAGAAAAGAGATGATAAAAATATGAAAAAATATTTTCAATTTACTAAATTTAAACAGAATTTTATATTGCTTTTAATCCTTATGATTTTTACTGTTATAGTACAATGTTATGGTGGTGGTAAGTGGTCTGTTCGTGAAATGATAATAGGGGATTCTATCATGATATTTATGTTTGTATTGGGAACTTTAATAGTAGATTGGTTTCAAATAAAACATAAGGATAATGATTCTGTAGTAGGTATCAAAAAATATTTTCAATTTACTCATCTGAAAGAACAAATTCATATGGGTATTCTATTTATAACCATAGCTGCTGTAGGTCGATGGCATGATAATTGCTCTATTGAATATATGATTAAATCAAGTTTTATACTCGTCATTGCTTTTGTAGTGGGAAGTTTAATAGCAGATTGGATTCAGATAAAAAATGACAAATTAGAAGAACAAAATGAAGGCATTTAAAAAGATAAGGCAGTGAGCTTAAACAAAACTTGCTGCCTTATCTTTCTTTCTCTTTCTCTAAAAAAGAAATGATACATGCATAAAGAGATAAAATAGGAGATAGCCATTTTATTGCTATCATATTCCAAGGAATATTACTCACAAAGGTAGCAGGACGAATGACAAGTTGTTTATTTTCCTCAATCTGACACTCAAATTTCTCAAAACAGTTTTTAATATGAAAATTATCTCCAAGTTGCACATCTTTATCAACCATTTCTATTTTATACTTTAAAGTCAAAAAGCCTCTTTTTAAATGATAAAGCTTCATTCTATTAGAATTTGTTGTTGCTAATAGTAAAACAGAGCCCTTTGTTACAACTTTATCATTTACTTCTATTATATTTTTGTCCATCTCTTTTTGTACCTCTAATATTGTTTTTGGATATGTAATTGTATAAGATTTTGTAGCATAACATTGCTGTATCATATTTAGTAATGTAACAACCAGTGTTACCATTATAAAAACATACATTCTCTTTTTAATCATATTTTTCCTTCTTTCTGTATACAGCATAACATACTACAAGAAAAAAAACAATTTTTCTACAAAATTCCCCATAGTTAATATCACAAATCAAAAAATATATATCTGCCATTTTTATTTTTTTATAGCGAAACAAAATTACTAAAATTGATTCCTAAAATAGTTATTGCTTTATTCAAATATAACATATTTCATAAAATTTCTTGCTAAAATAACAAATTTACTTTAAAATAAAAGAAGAGGTGATGGTACATGTCAAATAAAAGAAAAAGCAAATATAACTTATCAGCAACAGAAATGGAAATTATGGAATTTCTTTGGGATGCAAATAAAAAATCAAGTGCTTCCGAGATATTAAAATTTTTTAATGAAAACAAAGAAAAAAATTGGAAAAAGCAAACACTCAATACTTTTTTAGTAAAATTGATTGAAAAAGGTGCTTTGCAATATGATGTAGCTAAAAACAAAAAGTATTATTTCCCATCTAACCAGTCAGAAACAAAAACACAACATATTAAGCACTGGACTCAAAATTTTATAGAAAAAACATTTGATAATTCTTTATACAATTTTCTTTGTGCTTTTACAGGGGGAACTCGCTTAGATGAAAAAGCATACAACGAATTAAAACAATATTTGGAAGAAGAAGCAAATCGCTAATTAAAAAACCTTGAGAGCTTGTCTAAAATTTTTATAGTCAACTTCTCTCAAGGTTTTTGTTTTGGGAATATTTTATAATTTGTTAATCTCCTCAATAGATAAACCAGTTTTTTTAGATATTGTTTCAATATCTAGTACATCAATCAAATTTTTGGCAATTTTAAGTTTTTCTTCTTTTCTACCTTCTTTTCTACCTTCTTTTCTGCCTTCTTTTCTGCCTTCTTTTTTACCTTCCTCTTTCCAAATTTCTTTTGCGGTATCCATATCAAACTCTGTAAACAGCATATTTACCACCTCACTTGCATTTTTTTCCAAAAATTCTTTCATTACATTTTCATTGATACAAATTTTGACTGCTTTTACAATAGCATCATTCAATTCCAAGCCTTTTTCCAAATAAGTTCTTACAACGGATACAAAATAACTGTACTCCTTTAAATCTTGACATCGTTGCACAATTGCATGATTTTCTTTATAGTTAATATTAATTACCTTGACATTTAACTCTAATTCTGGAGGGTTTTGTATTGCCAAAAAAGCATCTGATAATTTTAATATCTTTTCTTTTGGATAGTTTCTAATACCATTATATAATACATAACAATGTGGTGTTGGTATTTTTTGTAAGGTACTTCTATAAATAATATTTCTATCAATCAGTTTTTCATATTCTCTAGCAATATAAAGCAGACAGCGTAAAGGCATATTATTGTTAATAGTGCTTTGGTGCTCTATCAGTAAAATAAATTTATTATCTATAGTAAAGCAAATGTCATTTTTTTGATTCATAAAAAGTACATCTTCCAAGGTAATAATATTGATTTCTGTTTCTTCCCCATAATTAGTGCCCTCTAAAGCATTATAAAGTAATCGAAGTTTTTGCTTATCAGAAAAATAACGTGTAAAAACAGAATCTTTATATTTCTTGTTAGTATTCATGATTCCACCTCTCTTTTTATTATATAAAAAGCATATCATAATTACAACAAGAAAAAATGTTTGACTTTATTTTTTCAAGTAAAAATACAGGTTTATTGTCAAATAAAAGCTATTTCCATACATAGGCCTCTGCTCCTTTTTTTAGCAATAACTCCATAATTTCTTTTTGGCTTTTCCACTCTACTATACCATCTTTCATAGAACAATAAAAAAAATATCTATCAAAATGCATTCTCTCTACTAGTTCCCCTAATTTTACATCTCTTTTTGTATAAATTTGTTCTACTTGTTTCATGGTAGCGTTCTCTGCCAGTAGTGCTTGATAGGTCTGATATGTAATCTGTAAATATTCTTTTTTATTACTATAAACAATGTAGCAACCTATCACCAAAAGGGAAAGATTAAAAGGATATAAAATTACCTGTAAAATTCCAATCCCCATTAAAAAATATCCAAAACCTCGACCTATTTTTACTAATATACTTGCAGTTCTCAAAATACCATATTTTTTACCTGCCCAATGTAATACAATATTTCCACCATCTAAGGGCAAAAATGGTAATAAATTAAAAAGGCACAATATGAAATTAAATCCAGCAAATATTGTACTTCCGCATATCATACAAATTAGTGCCATACAAGCACTTACCAAAGGTCCGGAACAAAATATAATTTGTCTTTGTAAAAAAGAGGGACTTTCCAATCCCTTTATAATTGCCCTTTCTCCCACCGGCGTAAACCATATCTGTTTTATTTTTGCACCAAAACAAACCGCTGTAATACAATGCCCTATTTCATGAAGTGTTACAAAAAATAGTATTCCTAAAAATAAAAGAGCATTTCCCTGTATCAGGTAGAATAAAAAAAGCGGAATCAGGAGAGGATGAATTTTAATTTTACAAATTTTTTTCATGGTAATATAACGCCCCTTGACAAATATTCTGCTCGTACTTCTTCTGTATACTTTAAATTTACAAATTGCATTGGATTAATGAGCATATTTCCCCTCCAAATACTATAATGAATATGCGGCCCTGTTGATAAACCCGTATTTCCTGTCAGAGCCACAGTTTGCCCTTGCTTTATATTTTCTCCTACTTTTACCAAAACACTGTTTAAATGGGCATACATAATGGTAAAACCTTCTTCTGTTTCATATTTTAGTACATTTCCCAATGTTTCGGAAGTTCTGACCTCTGTAACCACACCATTTTTTACGGCAACTGCTTCTGTATTTTCTGCTACTGCAATATCTAAGCCATTATGGAGTTCTATTTTACCTAAGATTGGATTTTCTCTTTGACCACAGGAAGAAGTAATCACACCATCTACAGGTGTTAACCATTTTTCCTCTTTTTGTATCTCTTTTTTTTCAATCAGTTCTCTAGGGAATTTTCCCACTTTCTTCCTTTAAATCTGGCTGAAATGCATTTCTTTTTGGTTCTTCTTTTACTTCCTCTTTTATTTCATTTTGGGATTCTGTTGTATTTTGTTGTATCTCTTGTTTTTGTTGCTCTTGTATTTGCTGTTGCTGATTTTTTTGCTGTTGAGTATTCTGTATTTTATTTGCATTTTGCTGAAAAACAGAAACAACTTTTTGTTTCCATTCTTCCACTGTTTCTAAAGGCATTTCATAGGCAATCGCTTCTTTCAAACTCTCTGTAATTGTATGAGCGGTTTCTGTTTCAAAAAAAGAAATCACAAATGCTGCTCCTACAAGCATCATTGTAACATAAATACGAAATAGAAAAAAATTTCCTGTTTCTGGT
This sequence comes from uncultured Clostridia bacterium, assembly GCA_910587195.1. Lineage (GTDB taxonomy): Bacteria > Bacillota > Clostridia > Lachnospirales > Anaerotignaceae > Coprocola. The sequence goes on from CAJUKL010000036.1 coordinate 22,830, forward strand.
TTGGTTGTTTTTGTTTTTCCCTGCCGTGCCTGACGTACCATTTCTCGCCTCATACGAAGCCGTTGTTCATCCATAGTTCGTCCCCCTTTCTAAAATAGTATATGAAGGAAACAGCAAAATAGAACAAAAAAAAGAGCCACAGCTCTTTTGGATTAGTCAGGGCGACCGCATAAAAAATTTTTTGTAAGAATTATAATAATTTGAGTTTAAAAATAAAAAAATGATTTATTATGAACTTAACAAAAGTCGAAAGTTCCTCCAGACCTCTTCAAAAACACGCTTGCAAGCGTAGAAAGACCTTGAGAGCTCTGCTCTCAAACCCTCGCAAGCTTTTTGAAAAAAGCTTGACCAAAAAACTTTACCTCTCACATACGCAACAAATTCGCATTTTTAACCACTGGTGCTCCGTTGTCGTTCCTCTCAATCAACCACTCAACTCCAACACACGGCAGCAAAACGAAGTTTTGCACAAATGTTCTTTGCTTACTTTCTTTCAAGAAAAAAGCTTGACCAAAAACTTTACCTCTCGCATACGCAACAGATTCGCATTTTTAACCACTGATGCTCCGTTGTCGTTCAGCCACAACAGATGTTCAAGTTCAACACACGGCAGCAAAACGAAGTTTTGCACAAATGTTCTTTGCTTACTTTCTTTCAAGAAAAAAGCTTGACCAAAAACTTTACCTCTCGCATACGCAACAGATTCGCATTTTTAACCACTGATGCTCCGTTGTCGTTCAGCCACAACAGATGTTCAAGTTCAACACACGGCAGCAAAACGAAGTTTTGCACAAATGTTCTTTGCTTACTTTCTTT
>CAJUKL010000037.1 GCA_910587195.1 uncultured Clostridia bacterium
CACTCAACTCCAACGTACAGCAGCAAAACGAAGTTTTGCACAAAAGTTCTTTGCTAAGCTTTCTTTCAAGAAAGCGTCAAGAAAGCGGTTGTCAAAAAATAGGGTTTTATGGTATGATAATAATATAAATATCGTAACAATTAGGAGGATATTTTGTGAGTAGAGAAAATGGAGAAGGAAAAAATAAATTTTATAAACAATCTGTCAACCAAAACAGACGTCCAATGAATAGACAATTACCGCCACCAAAACTAGAATATTATCAAGGGGGCAAAAGTCGCCAAAAACTACCAAAACAAGTTCCTATGGGAGCAAACAAAATACATAAAAGAACGGAAAGAATTGTAAATTATCCACCTGTTAGCCCTGATTTTTCTTATCAACAGGCACCACCACCTATGGGTACAAGAACATTAAGAAAACAAAAACAACATAGATTGAGAAAAATATTTATCCGAACATTTTTAATTGTGTTTTTACTATTATTTTTAGGAGCAGGTGGGGCATTTGCTGCATTTAAGTATTATACAAAAGATATGAAACGGGAAACAGTAGATGAAACTGTGTTAAAGGTCAATACAGAAAAACAGATAAAATCTGTTGAAATGAAAATTAAAAATATTGCAGTTTTTGGGGTAGACTCCAGAAATGGGGAAAATGTTGGAAATTCAGATGCCATTATGATTGTATCGATTGATGGTAACAAAGGAAAAGTTAAAATGGTTTCTATTGCAAGAGATACTTATGTGAATATACCAAAATATGGAAAAACAAAAATTACACATGCTTATTCCTATGGAGGCCCAGAACTCGCGATTGCTACCTTAAATGAAAATTTTGGTATGGATATTACAGACTATATTACTGTCAACTTTGAACAATTAGCAGAGATTATAGAGGAAATGGGCGGCATTGATGTAGAAATTAATGAGGGAGAACGGAAAGAAATGAATAAATATGTTGCACCAGGTGTCGAAAAAATACAAGAAACGGGTATGGTGCATCTCAATGGAGAACAAGCTGTCAGTTACTCTAGAATTAGAAAAAATGATAATGATGATATGAGAACTGGCAGACAAAGAAAAGTTATGATGTGCTTATTTGAAAAAGCAAAAGACATCAACCCTTTACAATATCCTTCTTACATCAAAACTTTAATGCCTATGATGGAAACTTCTATGACGGATTCCGAAATACTACAACTGGCACCAGTTGCTATGAATAAAAATTTGGTGCTGGAGCAAGATAGTTTCCCTAATGATTATATTGAAACAGATGGCTATAAAACAAAAACAGAAGTAGAAGGTGTGGAATTATGGGTATATCATTATGATTTAGAGCAGGCTGCGGATATGCTTCATAAATTTATCTATGATGATATTCCATTTGGAGGGGAACAAACAGAAGAAGCAATGGAAGAACCAATAGATGAACAGACAGAATAAACTTTTTTATCTTCAATTCACATTTTTAAAGAAAATATATTGACAAATAGCATAAAAAAAGTATAATGAATACATTAGAATAAAAAGGCGATGAAAAGAAGAGTACGTTTTGGAAAAATCAACAGAGAGTCCTGCTAAGCTGAAAAAGGATGGTTTTGAAAAAACAGAACATGGTCTTGGAGCTTCATACCGAAATAATAGTAGGCTATGACGGGAACGCCCGTAACAGCGTTAGAGTGTCAGTGATAAACTCGCACTTGATAAGGCACATATCGTGAGGTATGGGCAAAATAGGGTGGTAACACGAAGAAGTAATCTCTCGTCCCTATGGAATTTTTCCTAGGGAGAGAGTTTTTTTATGGATTAAATTTAGGAGCGTAAAAAATGATATTGTACCGACCTGTTGGAACAAAAGAATTAGAATGGATAAAAACAGTGGTCTATAACTTTTTTGAGGTGGAGTATGGAACAGGAAAATGTAATTATTGAACTAAAAGAAATGAGCAAATCTTTTAAAGTCAAAAATGGCGTTGTTCATGCATTGGACAAAATTGATTTAAAAATCAATCGTGGAGAAATTTTTGGAATTATTGGTATGAGTGGTGCAGGAAAAAGTACCTTAGTAAGATGTATCAACCTGCTTGAAAGACCCACAGAAGGGCAAGTATTATTTGATGGGCAAGATTTAACAGTATTAAAGCCAGCACAGTTAAGACAAGCAAGACGCTCTATGGGAATGATATTTCAGCAGTTTAATCTATTGATGCAAAAGACAGCATTAGAAAATGTTTGTTTTCCGCTTGAAATTTCAGGTGTAAAAAAAGAGGAGGCTCGAAAAAGAGCAGAAGAACTTTTGGAAATTGTTGGGCTGGAAGAAAGAAAAGATTCTTATCCTGCACAACTTTCTGGCGGACAAAAGCAAAGAGTTGCGATTGCAAGAGCATTAACAACAAATCCCAAAGTATTACTTTGTGATGAAGCGACCAGCGCACTAGACCCTAACACAACCAGAAGTATTTTAAAGTTATTAAAAGACATCAACAAAAGATTAGGAATTACCGTTGTTGTGATTACACATGAAATGAGTGTTATTGAAGAAATCTGCCAAAGGGTTGCCATTATAGATAGTAGCAAGATTGCAGAAATTGGCACTGTAGAAAAAATATTTACTGCACCAAAGTCTAGTATCGGAAAACAACTTGTATACAGTGAAAGCAAACCTAAAACACAATTTGATGATACTAATAAACAATATTGCAGAATTGTTTTTGAAGGCGAAACTTCTTTTAAGCCAATTTTAGCAAATATGATATTAGAATGTCAGGGAGTGGTTAATATTATGTATGCAAACACCAGAAATATTGATGGGCAAGCATATGGACAGCTTATTGTACAACTTCCTCCAGACGAACGTACCGCAAAAAAAATGATAGCTTATTTAGAAACACAAAATGTAAAATTTGAACAACTCACAGAATTGATATAAAATAAGAAAGGAGGCATATTATGTTTAAAGAAGGAATGTTGCAAATGCTTGGCATTGGAATCTATGAATCCTTATATATGACATTAGTTTCTACAATCATGTCTTATGTCATAGGGCTTCCTTTAGGTCTGGCACTTGTAGCAACAGATAAAGAAGGCATCTATCCGATACTATGGCTAAACAAATTATTAGGTTTTGTTGTAAATGTATTACGTTCTATTCCATTTTTAATTTTATTAATAGCAGTTATGCCTATCACAAGGTTTGTTGCAGGCACTACACTTGGCTCAAAAGCAACGATTGTACCTTTAGTCATTGCAGCTGGCCCTTTTATTGCACGTATGGTAGAATCTTCTTTAAAAGAAGTAGACAGAGGTGTGATTGAGGCAGCGGAATCTATGGGGGCTTCTCCTTTTCAAATTATGTTTAAAGTGCTTTTACCGGAAGCAAAGCCTTCTCTTTTAATAGGTGCTGCCATTTCTGTCACAACAATATTAGGTTATTCTGCTATGGCAGGGATTGTCGGCGGTGGTGGTTTGGGTGCTATCGCTATGAATTATGGTTATTACAGATATCAAAAAGATATTATGTTTATAACAGTCATACTTCTTGTTGTTATTGTACAAATTATGCAAGAAGTTGGCATGAAAATCGCAACAGCAAGCGATAAAAGATTATAAAAATTTAAGGGAGGAAACAAGAAATGAAAAAAAGAGTATTCGCGTTATTATTGGGAACTGTATTAGCAGTAGGAGCATTAGCAGGTTGTGGTGGCACTCCATCTGATTCTACTCCGACAGAAGACCAGCAAACAACGGACGACCAGCAGGAAGCAGAAAATAAAACAGAAGGAAGCAGCATTAAAGTAGGCGCATCTCCAGCACCTCATGCTGAAATATTAGCGCAAGCAAAAGAAGCTCTTGCAGCAGAAGGCATTGATATGCAAATTATTGAATTTTCAGACTATGTGCAACCTAATACTGCTTTAGAAAGCGGAGAATTAGATGCAAACTATTTTCAACATGAACCATATTTGCTTTCTTTTAATGAAGAACAGGGTACACATTTAGTATCTATAGGAAATATTCATTATGAGCCAATGGGTATTTATGGTGGAAAAACAACTTCTTTAGAAGAAATACCAGACGGTGCAAAAATTGCTGTACCAAACGATACCACAAATGAAGCAAGAGCCTTACTTTTATTAGAAGCAAATGGTATTTTAAAAATCAATGCAGATGCTGGTATTACAGCAACAAAATTGGATATTTTAGAAAATCCTCACAATGTAGATATTATTGAAGTAGAAGCAGCACAATTACCACGTTCTTTACAAGATGTAGACTTTGCTGTTATCAATGGAAATTATGCTGTAGGAGCTGGTTTAAGCGTAAATGATGCTTTAGCAAAAGAAGAAAAAGATTCTCTTGGCGCACAAACTTATCCTAATATTATTGCAGTAAAAGAAGGCAGCGAATCCAGACCAGAATTGCAAAAATTAGTAGATACCTTGAGAAGCGATGAAATTAAAGATTTTATTGCGGAAAAATATCAAGGTGCTGTAGAACCTATTGAATAAAAAAATTTAAATCCTCGAGGATAATTTTTTCACTTACTTTCTTGAAAGAAAGTAAGCAAAGAACTTTTGTGCGAAACTAACGTTTCGCTGCTGTATGTTGGAGTTGAACAGTAATTGTAGATGAACGACAACGAAGCACCATCGGTTAAAATCTTTCATTCTGTACCGTATGCAAAAGATAAAGTTTTTGGTCAAGCTTTTTGAAAAAAGCTTGCGAGAGTTTAAGAGCAGAGCTCTCAAGGTCTTTCTACGCTTGCAAGCGTGTTTTTGAAGGGGTTCTGAACGTCCGGTGGACGTTCGTTTAGAACCGACCGGAGCGAAACGTAGACAGCGGGCTTTGCCCACTGGGGAAACTTTTTTCACTTGTGAAAAGTTTCCCCAGAAACTTCTAACTTTCATCAGGTTTATAATAAACCACTTTTTTGACAAGCTGAGATACTTTGTGTTACTTCAAATATTTCACTGTTCCAATATTTTTTTAACACCTTTTTCAAATTTTTTTCTAGGTAGCATTACAAGATGACCACATTTGCAACATTTTATTCTAAAATCAATTCCAACTCGTAGAATTTCCCATTCATTTCCACCGCAAGGGTGCATTTTTTTCATTTGTACTTTATCGCCTATGGAAAAATTCATTTTTTTCACCTCTCTCCCTTTACAATATGAATACTTCTTTGCGGAAATGGTATTTCAATATTTTCTTTGTCTAATCTGTTTTTGATACGGAAGCGTAATTCTCTTTCTACTGCCCAATTTTGTTTTACCAAACATTTTGCAACCACACGAATTGTTACTGCAGAATTGTTTAAGGCAACAACACCTACTACTTGTGGTATTTCTAAAATAAATTCTATCTCTTTTGTTTTTTCCATTTCATCTTTTAATATTGCAATCACGTGTTCTAAATTTTCTTTATAAGCAACATCTATATCCACAATGGCATTGATGTATTCTTTACAGTAATTTGTAATAGTACCAATCGAACCATTTGGAAAAATATGAACAGCACCACTTGCATCTCTTATTTTAGTAGTACGCATGGTAATTGCTTCTACTGTGCCAGTTTTTCCTTGTATTTCTACAATATCGCCTACTCCAAAATGGTCTTCAAATAATATAAAAAATCCGTCTAACATGTCTTGTATGACATTTTGTGCACCTAAACCAATGGCAACAGAACCTGCACCAGCAATCGCAATCAAAGAGCTTTCTTTTACACCAAGTTCTACCAATATGGTACAGATGGCAATAAAGTACAACAAATATTTTATAATGCTGGATACAATAGAATAAACCGTATTTGCTTTTCTTTCATCAACGGGCATTTTATGATTCGCAGCTTGCTTCATTAAAAAATGTTTTACTGTTTTTCTGCTTAATTGTATCAAAAACAAGCAAATAACAAAAACAGCAAGACAATAAAATAGCTTATAACCAAGCAATAGTATTTTTTCAATATTTTTTTCCGAAAATAATTTTAATAAATCTTTCATTATGTTTCTCCTTATTTTTTACTTTCACTTTTTTTAACAAACACTTCAAATAATTTGATATGATTCGGCATTGTTTCAGGGTGCCATTGTACGCCTAAAACAAAAGGTGATTTTTTATGTTCCATTGCCTCTATCAAACCATCTTTGCTTCTAGCAGAAACAAAAAAATCTTTGCCTACTTCTTTGACTGCTTGATGATGAAAACTATTTACAACTTCACTTTTTTGCTGAAAAATAGAATGTAATAAACTTTCTTCTGTAATCTCTATTGTATGTGTTCCCTGCGAACGAGGTGCTTTTTGCATATGTTTTATATGACTGTCTGTTTGTGTATAAATATCTTGATAAATGCTACCACCACTACACAAGGCAATAATTTGCATTCCCCTACAAATGCCCAGCATGGGGATTTTTTGAGAAATTGCCCATTTACATAGTTTTAATTCAAATGCATCTCTTTTGGGACAAATTTCTCCATTTTCAGTCAATGGTTCTTCTCCAAACAAAAGTGGGTTGACATCTCCACCTCCGGTTAAAATGATTCCATTTATCTCTTGTGGAAAGTCGTCAAATAATACTACGGGACAAGCTCCTGCTTTTTTAACAGCCTCAATATAGTATTGAGATATGGTATATTTTTGCAGTTCATAGCTATAGTCTGGTGTAATTCCTATGATTGTTTTCAAATAATTGCCTCCTTTCTGTTTCTTAAGGCAACCGCATAAAAAATATTGTATATAAATAAAATTTTAAAATGTTCAGCTTGTTCATAAACCTCTTTGTTTTGTTTGCAAAAGAAAAAGTTTTTGCTCAAGCTTTTTTCAAAAAGCTTGTAGAGTTTTAGAAACAAAGTCCCTAAGGTTTTTTACACTTGCAAATGTGTTTTTGAAAAAGTTTGGAAAAACTTTTCAAAAGAGAAAAAAGTTTTTCACAAGCTGTGCTATTTTTAAACTCAAATTATTATAATATTTTTTTATACGGTTGCCCTGTCTGTTTCTAGATTATTCTTGTATGGTAGCATAAAAATGTGTTAAAATAAAGAAGTTTTTAACATAAAAAAAGAAAGGAGCATTTTATAGTGCAAAAGATTGGAATTATTGGTGCAATGGAGGAAGAAATTGTATTATTACAGCAAAAAGCAACCATAACAGATACCAAAAAAATCATTGGATTAACCTTTTACACAGGAACACTTCATAACAAAAATATTGTATTAGTAAAAAGCGGAATTGGTAAAGTAAATGCTGCCCTTTGTGCACAAGTGTTGATTGACCATTTTAAAGTGGATTGTATTATTAATGTTGGTGTAGCAGGTGCCATTTATAAAGAATTGCGTATAGGCGATATTGTCATATCGGAAGATGCTGTGCAACATGATATAGATACCTCTGTTTTTGGTGACCCGATTGGAATTATTCCACGTATGGAAGAAAGTTATTTCAAAGCAGATAAAAATTTAATTGAATCTGCAAAAAAGTGTAATTTAACATCAAAAGCAAATATTTTTGTAGGTAGAATTGCTAGTGGTGACCAATTTATTAGTACAAAAGAAGGAAAACAAAAAATATGGGATACTGTGCAAGGATATTGCGCAGAAATGGAAGGAGCAGCGATTGCGCAGGCTTGTTATTTGAATCAAGTTCCTTTTGTTATTATTCGTTCTATTTCAGATGATGCAGAAAATAAAGCACATATTGCTTATGAACAGTTTGTAAAAATTGCTGCTGCAAATTCCTGCGAATTACTAGAAAAAATGTTAAGACCTTGAGGCAAAGCCTCAAAGTCTTATAATTGTTCCATTTCTTCAATTTTATCTAAATCATGCGCAATAATTTGATTTTTTGTTTTAATACACAACAAATCCATTTTACTTTTTCCTATAATTTCGCCTTCAATTATTTTTTTCTGTCTGGTTGTAATCCGGACATGCATTCCACTATAAAATGCTTTTCCTCTAAAATAAACGGTATTAATAGGAAATAATTCATGGCATTTTTCCATTAATTTTTCTAGGTCTACTATCTTATAATCCACAGAAATCATTTGACGTTGCTTCATTGTTTTAATTGTTTTTTTAAAATCACTGATACGTAATAAAATGTGTGTGATAAAATAAGCAATGATTGCTGTCAAAATCCAATCATATATTGTTAATGAACTAAATAAGTCTTTCATATTGTTTCACTTCCTTTTTATTGTAGCACTTTTATATTGTTTAAAGTGCTATCATGACAGCCGACAAATGAAATATTTGCTTTTTTTAAATGATTAATTTGTTGTATTTTTTCTTTGGTAAGCACTTCACCAGGCGCAACAATAGGAATTCCCGGTGGATAAGGAATCATAAACTCCCCACAGATATTTCCTTGACTTTGTTGGAAAGGGATTTCTTTTTTTGCTGCAAAAAAGGCCTTTCTTGGAGAATATTGGATAATAGGTAAATCATTTTGTATAGAAAATGGTTTTGTTACTTTTGGAATATCACACAGCTGTGTATCAATTTGTGTGATTGCTTTATATAAAGCATCAAAACCTTCTTTTGTATCTGCTGGACTTGTCATAGCAATGGCATGGTATAAAAAGCCCATTTCTAATTCTATATGATACTTCTCTATTAGTATATCATTTAATTGTATTCCTGTCATCTGTCTTTGAAATAATTGTAATATCAATTTTCCTTTTTCTTGCTTGTTAGGATAATCAAACAAAGAAATATGTTTCCATTGTTTTGCCTGTGCATAAAACCATTTTAAGTTTTGTACATATTGCTCAAAAGCTATTTTTCCTTGTTTTTCAAGCCAATAACAACAAAAATCCATTGCTGCTAAAAAAAGATAAGAGGGACTGGAAGTCTGAAACATAGCAAGTGACTGTTTTAATTTTTGTCTGTCCACTCGATTCCCTTGCACATGGAGAACTGCTGTTTGCGTGGGACAAGGTAAGGTTTTATGTAAGCTCTGTATGACAATATCTGCTTGTTGCTGTAATGCTGTTTTAGGAAAAAAATCATGAAAATTCATATGCGCTCCATGTGCTTCATCTACAATTAACACCATTCCTTTTTGATGAACAAAATTACTGATAGCTGCAATGTCAGATGTAATTCCCTCATAAGTGGGACTTGTCAATATTACCGCTTTTGTTTGTTTAGTTACTGTTTTTTGTATTTGCTCTAAGGAAATTTCTCCCAAAAAGGTAGCATCTTCTATTCTTTCCGGCATAATATAAACAGGATTTGCGCCTGAAAAAACAAGCGCACTATACACACTTTTATGGCAATTTCTTGCTACTGCAATTTCATCTCCCTCTTTACAAACAGCCATAACCGCAGATAAAATGCCGCTTGTGGAACCATTTACCAAAAAAAAACTTTCCTCTGCACCAAATAAAGCAGCACATCTTTTTTGTGCTTCTAATAAAATTCCTTGTGGTTGGTGCAAATTGTCAAAGCCTTTTATCTCTGTAATATCCTGCATCATTATTTCTGGAAAGGCTCCTAATTTGCCTCCTTTATGACCGGGCATATGAAAAGGATATTGATTAGGACGATTTTTTAATGTTTGCCAAAGTTCCATTATTCTAACACCACCACTGTATAGTCATGTTCAGAAGCAGGCAATATTTTTTCTATAAAATCTTTTGTAGAAAGTGCTACTGTAGCGGTATTGACACAAGGATGCATGGCTATTTTTTCCATGTTTAATACATCTTTATCGATTAAAAAATGTACTTTTTTTTGTGTATCAAACAAAAGCCCCAACGGACTTACAGCACCTGGATGAATTTTTAAATATTCCCACATATGTTCTCCATCTGCAAAAGTCATGCGAGGAACTCCAACTTGTTTTGATACTTTTCCGGTATTAAACTTTTTGCTACCCTCCATAAAAAGTAAATAAAATTCTGTTTTGTGTCTGGAAGATAAAAAAAGATTTTTACAAATAGAAAACCCCATTTTTTTGTCTAATTCTTTGGCAGCTTCAATGGTATATAATGGTTCATGTTCATATTTTATGTAATCTATTTTTAATTCTTCTAATATTTCATATACTCTTTGTTCAGTGTGTTCCATTTTTCTCTCTCCTTAAAAATTGTGACTTTATAAAAAATTTTTATTTTGCAAACAACTTCAAAAGCAAAATTTTTATTTTTTATAGTAATAAGCATAAATTTCTCTTTTAGAAACGCCTCTATCCTTCGCAATTTGTTTGATTGCTTCTTTTTTCGAAAGACCCTGTGACAAATAGTTTGCCATATGTTCTTCCATAGATATTGTTTGATATTGTTGTTGGGCTTCTTTTTTTTGCTGTGCTAAAGAAAAACCATCTATTGCAAGCACAAATTCTCCTTTTGGTGTGTTTTGCATATAATATTGGATATGTCCTTTTAAAGTATCTTTTTTTCTTTGTTCAAATTTTTTGGTAAGTTCTTTCATTATGACAACTGTTCTATCTTCCTCTAATACTTCAGAAAGTTCCTCTAAGGTATGTAATAATCTATGAGGAGCTTCATACAAAATCATAGTACGATGTTCTTTTGATAATGATTCTAATATTATGCGGCGTTCTTTTTTATCAGAAGGCAAAAAACCCTCAAACACAAAGCGCCGGGTATCCAAACCCGAAAGTACAAGCGCAACAATACAAGCAGATGCACCAGGTACCACTGTAACAGGAATATCATTTTTATAACAAAGTTTTATTAAATCTGCACCAGGGTCAGAAATCCCCGGCATGCCGGCATCTGTCACAAGTGCAATATTACTGTTTTGTTTTAGTTTTTCGAGTAACTGCAATCCTTTGGACTGTTTATTGTGTTCATGATAACTTGTCATAGTGGTATTAATTTGAAAATGGTTTAATAAATGTAAAGTGTGACGGGTATCTTCTGCGGCAATCAAATCCACCGTTTTTAATAATTCAATCACTCGAAAACTAATATCTTCTAAATTGCCTATCGGTGTACCACATAAATATAATGTTCCAGACATTTTTTCCTCCTATCTTGTTCTTTTCTTAAAAAAGAAAGAAAAAACTTTTATTATAAACTAAAACAAAAACGTTAGTTTTTTATTCATAATATATTTTTTTTATTTCTTCTGTATATTCCCCGTTTTGCTGGTAAATTACAAGTGGTTTTTCAACTTTTATCATTGGTTTTCCGTTTCTAGCTCCCTCTATTAAAAGCAAAGAAGGCTCTTTTTGCGCATAAGAATGAACAAAACGTAATCTTTTTGGTTCTAATTTATATTGCCTCATTGTTACCATAATGTCGGTTAGGCGGTGTGGTTTATGCACCATATAAAACCTTCCGCCTGTTTTAAGCAACTTGGAAGCATTACAAATAACATCTTCTAAATTACATAATAACTCATGTCTTGCAATCGCTTTTTCTCTACATTCATTTTTTAAACCGCCACCATCATTCATATAGGGAGGATTGGAAGTAACAACATCAAACATAGAACCTCCATATATGGAAACAGACTGTTTAATATCTCCTTCATCAATATTGATTTTTTGCTCTAAACCGTTTAAAATAACGCTGCGTCTTGCCATATCAACACTTTCTTTTTGTATTTCAAGCCCTGTAAAATGCTTTCCTTCTGTTTTTGCCTCCAATAAAATAGGAATTACACCCGTTCCAGTTCCTAAATCAAGCATAATTTCCCCCTTTTTGACCTGTGCAAATCCAGAAAGTAAAACAGCATCTATTCCAAAGCAAAACATTTTTGTATTTTGGATTAAAAAATAGCCATTTCTATGAAGGTCATCTATTCTTTCTTGTTCTTTGATTTTAACATCATTCTTCATAATGCTCCTCCACAGATGTCTTTGTTTTTTTTACTTTTTTTTGACTTATAATTTTAATTTCATCTAAACGATAAAAATTAATGGTAGGTGGGTCATTTTCTTTTTTTCTGACAGCAGCCTTTACTGTTTGCATTAATACATTTGTAGAAAGAATTTCACCCGTTCCATCAACCGTGCTAATAATATCCCCCACATTCGGCAGGTTTTTATTTAATTCCTCATAAACATCTTCTTCATATTTTAAACAACACATTAATCTACCACAAATGCCAGATATTTTTGTTGGATTTAAGGATAAACTTTGTTCTTTTGCCATTTTAATCGAAACTGGTTGAAAATCGCCTAAAAATGTGGCACAACAAAGTGGTCTGCCACAAATACCAATACCATTTCTCATTTTTGCTTCATCTCTTACCCCAATCTGACGCAATTCAATCCGCATTCTAAAAATAGAAGCAAGTTCTTTTACCAGTTCTCTAAAATCAACCCTACCATCTGAAGTAAAATAAAAAATCAATTTAATTTGGTCAAAGGTAATTTCTGCGTCAATTAGCTTCATATCCAAACCATGTTGCGTAATTTTTTCTAAACAGATGTCAAATGCTTCTTTCTCTCTTATTTTATTTTTTTCTTCTATCAAAAAGTCTTCCTCTGTCGCTAATCTTTGTACTTTTTTTAAAGGGGATACAATGCTATCTTCTGATACCAGTGTATTTTCCTTTATTACAGTACCACACTCAATTCCTCGTGCTGTTTCTACAATGACAGAATCACTTTTTTTTAATTGTAATCCGTCTGGGTCAAAATAATACATTTTTCCTGCCTTTTTAAAACGGATTCCTACAATTTCCACCATTTTTTCAACTCTCCTTTAGTTTCATCAGCATTACTTCCATGGTAAGCTGAAAATTACTATTGACAGACAGTTGTTGCTTTGCCTGCCAAATTGCTTCGGTTTTTTTAATAATACTTGTTTCATTTTCTTTTTTTGACTGTGCAATAATATTTTTTTGCTGGTCTTTTTGTATCACATATTTTATATCCTGACATTTGATATAGATTAATAAATCTCGATACCACAAATATATTAAGTCCAAAAACTGTTGACTTTGTTTATAGGTTTCCAATTCTTTTGCCATCAAGAGTGTTTCTGATAAATTTTTACGATTTAAAGAAAGTAATTTTTGTATAATATCCTCCCGCATTTCGTAAAACGTTTCAGAACTTGCAATTTCAATCGCCTTTCCAATACTACCCTGTGCATATTCTGCAAATACACTGCTATTTTCCTTTTCTGCAAAATGATGCTCTATTAAATATTGTTCTATTTTATTGGTTGCAACAGGTTTTAACTTTATCACAACACATCTGGATAAAATGGTTGGTAAAAACCTATCCACATTATTCGCTAATAGAAATAAAATGCCATAATAAGGAGGTTCTTCCAAAGTTTTTAATAAAGCATTTTGTGCTGAAATGGTCATAGTATCTGCTTTATCTATAATAAATATTTTAAAAGGATATTTATATTGTTTGATTTCCATATTTTTAATTAATTGTTGTCTAATATCCTCCACACTAATACTATTTTTATTTTTTTCTGCTTTAATATAAAAAATGTCTGGATGATTTTTACTATCAAAAGTAAGACAGCTACTGCATGCATTACAAGGTGTAGCTTGTTGTTTTTGGCATTGTAATGTTTTTGCAATCGTATTTGCTAATAATTTTTTACCAGAACCTGCTTCTCCATGTATGATATAGGCATGAGAAATATGTTTTTTTAAAATAGACTTTTGTATTTGATGTATCATTTGTTCATTTCCAACGATTTCTTCAAATATATACATGGGATTCCTCCTACTTTAAAATTTATGAAATTGCTCCACATCAATAACAAATACTGTTGCGCCTCCTATCCGTACTTCAATGGGTTTTGGCATAAAACCATGCACACTTCCATAAGGTGCAGGTAAAGTTGTAAATTGATTTCTACTTTTACAATTAGTTTCCAAAATATGGAGAACATCTTTAATTTTTTCTTCCTCTACACCTGTCAAAATAGTAGTATTGCCAGAACGTAAAAAACCACCTTTTGTTGACAAACGTGTTACTTGAAATCCTTCCTCATTTAAGTGTTCTATTACATTTCCTGCATCATCATCTTGTATAATTGCAATGATTAATTTCATATTGATAACCTCCTGTTTTGAGTTAAAATTTAGATTTGAAAATCTGTTATAGACATTTTATTATACCATACTTTTTTATTCTATGGCTATGATAATCAGAAGAAATACAGAGTAACCACATAAAAAATATTGTATAGAAAGAGAAAATTTAGAATCTGTTGCATGTGCAAAAAATAAAGTTTTTGGTCAAGCTTTTTTCACTTACTTTCTTGAAAGAAAGTAAGCAAAGAACTTTTGTGCAAAACTTCGTTTTGCTGCTGTACGTTGGAGTTGAGTGGTTATTGTAGTTGAACGATAACGGAGCACCAGTTGTTAAAATTTTCGATTTGTTGTGTGTGCGAAAAGTAAAGTTTTTGGTCAAGCTTTTTTTCAAAAAGCTTGTAGGTGTTTGGGGGTGCAAAACAAAGTGTAGACCAAAGTCCTCAAGGTCTTTCTATGCTTGTAAGCGTGTTTTTGAAAAGATCTGGAGAAACTTCTGGCTTTTTTTAAGTCCATAAGAAATCATTTTTTTCACTACCTTTTTTGAAAGAAAACAAAGAACTTTGATAACTGTGTTTTAAACTTGAATAGTTACTTTACCTAAATGACAGCGCAACATCATTGGTTAAATCTTTCACTCTGTACTGTATGCAAAAGACAAAGTTTTTTGTCCAACTTTTTTTCAAAAAAGTTGGGAGAAAATTAGAAAAATGCAAGTAATTTTTAATAAGGGTTAAGAATTAATTAAGTATTTATTCATAAAATGGACATATTTTTCCATTATACTAAGCTCAGAAGTTAAAAAACAAAGCACCCCTAACTTCTACTACGTATCTCCCCGCCCCGGGAGATACGCCCCCCTTAATGAATGAAAAAGAAGGACAAAATCATGAAAAAAAGACTAGAAATTTTGGAAATTTATGATGGCGAAATTATAGACATGAATCAAAAAAAGAAACAGTCAATTTTTTATACAATTTTACATTGCTTTGTATCAACCTTCCCCAAGGTTGAATGACTATAGATTGTGTTTTAAAAAATATGACAAGCTCTCCTCCTCACAATTAAGAGCTTTGTCAAACATAATTACCCCCCTCTCTTTAATGGCTGATGTACCCCTCATCAGCTATTTTTATTTGTTTTTAGAAATTCATATTTTTACAAAAAAGAGTATATGATAATAAGGGGGGAATGAAATTATGGGAATTTATAAAGTCATTCACATCAAATTACCAAAAAAATTAAAAAATATTAAAAATATCAAAAAACATATTTATTTTTTAAAAAAAAGAAAAAAATATAAAAAGAAAAAACAAAACAAGCCTCTTTTAAAAAAAAATATCCTCAAATATCTGTTTATTTTTTTATTTTCGGGCTTGGTACTTGTGAAATGTGTTGCCTTAAAGCAAATAGAACCTAATAAAAATCAAATGGTGGAAACAAAACAAAATTTTTGGATAAAAGAAAGCCTACCCTACTAAAATAAAAAAAACTAAAATAAAATGGAAAAAACACTTGACATATTTTCTATCAAGTGTTATTTTAAGAATAGAAATTAGCACTCGATGATAATGAGTGCTAACAAAGAAAGGAGTTGACAATATGGCATTGAATGATAGAAAAATACAAATCTTGCAGGCAATCATCAATGACTATATTGCAACAGCTGAGCCGGTCGGTTCCAGAACGATTGCCAAAAAATATAATTTAGGCATTAGTTCTGCTACCATTCGAAACGAAATGAGTGATTTGGAAGATATGGGCTTTATTATACAGCCTCATGCTTCTGCTGGTAGAATTCCATCAGATTTAGGCTATCGTTTGTATGTTGACAGGTTAATGCAAAAAAGAGAATTAAAAGAAGAAGAACAGCAACTTTTAAGAAGTGTTGTCACAAGAAATATCAACCAAATTGACTATCTTATGGAAGAAACTGCAAAAGCAATTTCTATGCTGACCAGTTATACAACTTTGATTTCGGAACCGGTTTCAAAAGGTGCAAAATTAAAACAAATCCGGCTGATGCCTTTAGATAGCGACTCCATTATTTTAGTAATTGCAACAGATGGAAATTATATTAAAAATCATGTTTTAAAACTTTCTTCCATGCCGGAAGAACAAAAAATATTTGAAATGGGAATGCGTATTAACCGTGTTTTAAAAGGTTGTACTCTAGAGGATATTGATACATGTATCATTACAATCCTAAAAAAAGAATTACAGGAATATCAATATATTTTACCAAAATTATTACTTGCGGTGGAAAAAACACTGAGAGGTGCTGAAAATATACAAGTACATTTAAGTGGAACCAAAAATATATTAGCCTTTCCTGAGTTTAGTAATTTACAAAGGGCAAAATCTCTATTTCAAATATTGGAACAAAAAGATGTGCTCATTACTTTATTAGAAGAACAAAAAAATGATGATATGCAAATTATGATAGGAAGTGAAAACACCTTACAAAGTATGAAGGATTGCAGCGTTATTACAACAACTTATAAAATGGGAGATGGCACAAGAGGAACCATAGGAATTTTAGGCCCTACCAGAATGGATTATTCGCAAGTGGTATCTGTATTAAATGGTATGGTAAAAAATATAGAAAGTGTATTACAGGCATTAGCTGAAAATAAAAATGATACTTAGTAAAAAGAAAGAAGGTTTTTACCAGTGGAGGAGAAAGAAAAACAAGAAATAGACATTATAGAGGAAAAAGCAGAAGAAGCAGAAGAAACAACAGAAACAGAGGAAGTAGAAGAACAAAAAGAACAAACAACAGAAGATAAAATAGCAGAATTAGAAGCACAATGTGCAGATTATTTAGATAAATATCAAAGATGTTTTGCAGAATTTGATAATTTTAGAAAAAGAACGCTCAAAGAAAAAGCAAGTATGTATGATGATGGTGTAAGAGGCACAGTAGAAAAATTATTACCTGTCATTGACAATTTAGAAAGAGCAGTTGCGGTGGAATGTCAAAATAATGCAGAGGATAGTTTTTACAAAGGGGTTGCAATGACATTAAAACAATTTCAAGAAATTTTAACAGCAATCGGTGTAGAACCAATTAAAGCATTAGGAGAGCCCTTCAACCCAAAATTTCATGCAGCAGTTGCCCATGAGGACAATGAAGAATATGGCGAGAATACCGTTTCGCTAGAAATGCAAAAAGGGTATCAATACAAAGACAAAGTCATTCGTCACAGCATGGTAAAAGTAGCAAACTAACTACCTTTCTTGAAAGAAAAGTAGCAAAGAACTTTTGTACGAAACTGACGTTTCGCTGCCGTGCAGAGGAGTTGAACAATCGTTGTAGTTGAATGAGAACAGAGCACCAGAGGTTAAAATTTAGAATCTGTACCGTATGCGAAAGGTAAAGTTTTCGTTCTGTTCTGTATGCAAAAGGAAAAGTTTTTGGTCAAGCTTTTTTCAAAAAGCTTGTAAGAGTTTGAGAACGGAGTTCTCAAGATTTTAAAAAATAAAAAATACATGGTTTAAACTATAGGAGGATATAAATTATGAGTAAAATTATTGGTATTGACTTAGGAACAACAAATTCTTGTGTAGCAGTAATGGAAGGCGGACAGCCAGTTGTTATTGTAAATTCAGACGGTGCTAGAACAACACCATCTGTTGTTGGTTTTGCAAAAAATGGTGAACGTTTAGTGGGAGAAACTGCAAAACGTCAAGCAATTACAAATCCAGATAATACCATTAGTTCTATTAAAAGAGAAATGGGAAATAGTTACAAAGTATCTGTTGAGGGAAAACAATACTCTCCACAGGAAATTTCTGCTATGATATTGCAAAAATTAAAAGCAGATGCAGAAAGCTATTTAGGAGAAAATGTTTCTGAAGCAGTCATCACAGTACCAGCTTATTTTAATGATGCACAAAGACAGGCAACAAAAGATGCTGGTAAAATTGCAGGTTTAGATGTAAAAAGAATTATTAACGAGCCAACTGCCGCAGCACTTGCTTACGGTCTTGACAATGAACAAGAACAAAAAATAATGGTATATGACTTGGGCGGCGGTACTTTCGACGTTTCTATTATTGAAATTGGTGATGGTGTTATTGAAGTATTGGCTACTAATGGAGATACTCGCTTAGGCGGTGATGACTTCGATAATAAAGTAATCAATTACTTGATTGAAGAATTTAAAAGAGCAGAAAACATGGATTTAAGCAAAGATAAAATGGCAATGCAACGTTTGAAAGAAGCAGCAGAAAAAGCAAAAAAAGAACTCTCTACTACTACAACCACAAATATTAACTTGCCATTTATCACAATGAATCAAGATGGCCCAAAACATTTAGATGTTACTTTGACAAGAGCAAAATTTGATGAATTGACAAGCGACTTGGTAGATAGAACAATGCAGCCAGTTCGTCAAGCACTTTCAGATGCAGATTTAACAGCAAACGATATTGATAAAGTGTTGTTGGTAGGTGGTTCTACAAGAATACCAGCAGTACAAGATGCAGTTAAAAAATTTACAGGAAAAGACCCATTCAAAGGCATTAACCCTGACGAATGTGTTGCTGTTGGTGCTTCTATACAGGGCGGTAAACTTTCTGGAGAAGAAGGTGCAGGCAGCGTATTACTGTTAGATGTTACACCATTGTCACTTGGTATTGAAACATTGGGCGGTGTTGCTACAAAATTGATTGATAGAAATACCACCATTCCTACCAGCAAAAAACAAATTTTCTCTACCGCAGAAGATAATCAAACAGCAGTAGATATTCACGTTGTACAAGGGGAAAGACAATTAGCAAGAGATAATAAAACATTAGGACAATTTAAACTAGATGGTATTGCACCAGCAAGACGTGGTGTTCCTCAAATTGAAGTTGCTTTTGATATTGATGCAAATGGTATTGTTAATGTATCTGCAAAAGACTTAGGCACAGGAAAAGAACAAAAAATCACCATTACTGCCGGTTCTAACTTGAGTGATGAAGAAATTGAAAAAGCAGTCAAAGAAGCAGAACAATTTGCAGAGGAAGATAGAAAAAGAAAAGAAGCGATTGATGCCAAAAATGAAGCAGATTCTCTTATTTTCCAAACAGAAAAAACTTTGTCTGAATTAGAAGATAAAATTAGTGCAGAAGAAAAGAGTGCTGTGGAAGGTGCATTAAATCACTTAAAAGATACTGTAAAAGATATGGAACCTGTAAACATGACAGAAAGTGACGTTTCTACTATCAAATCTGCAACAGAAGAATTAAAACAAGAATTTTATAAAATTTCTGAAAAATTATATCAAGCAGCAGGCGGTGCAGCAGGAGAAGCACCACAGCAAAATGATGATGTAGTTGACGGAGAAGGAAAAGAGTTATAAAATAAGAAATATTTTTGCTTTACACCCCCAAGCAAATGCTTGGGGGTGCCAATGGTTTTTGTTCTTTTTTGGGGTTCTTTTGAGAAGCAGATAGAAAGGTTTTAGGTGGTGAAGTAAGTGGCAGAAAAACGTGATTATTATGAGGTGTTAGGTGTCAATAAGGGTGCAAGCGAAGACGAAATTAAAAAGGCTTATCGTAAACTAGCAAAAAAATATCATCCCGACGCAAATCCTGGAAATAAAGAAGCAGAAGAAAAATTTAAAGAACTTGGCGAGGCTTATGAGGTGCTGAGTGACCCACAGAAAAAGGCACGTTATGACCAGTTTGGACACGCAGCTTTTGACCCAAGCAGTGGTATGGGTGGCGCTGGTTTTGGCGATTTTGATATGGGTGACATTGGTGATATTTTTGGCAGTATGTTTGGCTTTGACTTTGGTGGCGGTGCCAGAAACAGACGAAGTGGTCCAAGACGAGGAAATGACATTCATATTAATATGCAAATTTCATTTTCAGAATCTATTTTTGGCGCTACAAAAGAAATTTCAGTACCTGTGACGGATGAATGTGTTACTTGTCATGGTACTGGCGCAAAACCAGGTACCCATGCCGAAACTTGTAAAAAATGTAATGGTACAGGGCAGGAAAGAGTCACACAGCAATCTCTTTTTGGTGCTATGACCTCTGTTAGAACTTGTTCTGCTTGTGGTGGTACAGGAAAACAAATCAAAGACCCTTGTACAACTTGTCGTGGTGCCGGAAAGGTAAGAAAAACAAAAACATTTGAAATTAAAATTCCAGCCGGCATTGACAGCGGGCAAACCATTCGTTTAAGTGGCAAAGGTGATATTGGAGAAAAAGGTGGCGGATACGGCGACCTTCTTGTGACAGTATATGTAGAGTCTGATAAGGTATTTAAAAGAAAAGGGTTAAATTTATATTGTGATGTGCCAATTTCTTTTGTGCAAGCAGCGTTGGGTGATGAAATTACAGTAAAAACTATGTATGGAGAACAAAAATATGCTGTTAAAGCAGGCACACAACCAGATACGATTGTAACATTAAAAGGTGTTGGTGCTCCAAAATTAAGAAATGAAAAAGCAAAAGGCGATTTAATTGTTACACTTAAAGTACAGATACCAACTTCTTTAACAGAAAGACAAAAAGAATTGTTACGAGAATTTTATGAGGGAGAAGACTTAAAAGAAGAACCAAAAAAAAAAGATAATTGGAAAGAATTAAAAGATAATTTTAAAAAACATTTTTCAAAATAATTAAAAAAAGGAATATCTTATTGGTATTCCTTTTTTTTCGATATAGAATTATGATAAAAATTTTTGATTAAGGTAGATTTTATAAAGATGTTTGTGGTATAATAAAATAAATATTATTTTTTGCCACCGGGTAAAGATAGCGTCAGTTTTTCTATCGTTAGGTCTTAGAAGATAGAAAATACTGGCGTTTTTTTAATAGAGCATAAGGAAGGGAAAAAATATGAATTCATTTATTAGATACACTTTTTTTGGAATACTTGGAATATTAGGACTTTCTGCTTATATTATTGCAGATACCTTTTTTGTTTCCAAAGGATTGGGAACAAAAGGATTAATGTTCTACAAGCAAAGAAAAAATCCTTGAGGTATTTCCTCAAAATTTTTTTTATTTTCCTGTTACATATTGTCCGGCAAAAAGCACTTCTTTTTGTCCATTACCTGTGTCTTTTACAAGCATATAAGTAAAAGGTCTATCTGCTTTAAATACTGGTGGTATTGTCATATCAATTCCTCTCCCCATTGTCAGTGCTGTTACGCCTGCTGCTTCTGTTCCCTTTTCATTTACCACTACTTTTACTCTTTGCAATGCATTTGTAATGACTTTTCCATTTCCATCTGCATACATTTCATTAAAATCTGCAAAATTTTGGAACATAGCATTGATACCCATTGTTTGTAGCGTTTTTTCTAAATGATAGCTATTTTCCATGCTAAATTTAGGAATAGAAACATCTACTTTTATCTTTTCTTGAAATTGCAAAAGTCTGTTTATTGTTTCATCCTTTAATGGCTGCTGGTTATCCTTTTCTGGTAAAAAAATATAAAAATTGTAATTATTATCACTATAAGGGATTCCTAACATTTGCCAGCCATTACTTTCACAATAATAAAAATTTTCTGTTTGGTTCATAAAATCAATTTCAGATTGTGTATTATCTATATTGTAAAATGTGCCTTTTGTATTATTTTCTTCTTGAAATTGCTGGAGCCAAGTACATTTAAAATACGCAGTATTAATTAAAGCAGTTTCAAAATTGGCATCTGTTATAATTTCAGGAATCATACCTTGTGTCATTTGTTTGACCCATGCATTGATAACCTGCAATGCAGTATCTGTTGTGACTGTCCCAGAAACAGCTTGAAAATTTTTGATGCGATTTTTAAAATTTTCACTAAAATCTGCATTTTGTAAGCTGCTGTTGCGCCATAAACCATTTGCAAAACAAAGCAAGCTATCATTGTCTTTTTTATAGTAATCACCATTCATTTCTGTTACTTTCCATGCCATCGTTTCTGCAACAAACTGATTTAATTGTTCTATCGTTTGGTATCCAAGTGTTTTTAAAATTTCCTGTTGTGTTTGTCCCGTAGCTCCATTTGCCACCATAGCCAATGCAAGTTTTACACTAATGGGACAAACAGCACCATTTTGATTTTTTTCTATTGCTTGAAGCAAAGAAAGGCTTGTATCAAAATTGGAGTGATGATATTTTTGTTTTTGGCTTCCATATTCTGCTATTCTCAATGTTTTTTTACCATTTTCCTCTTGTTCTGTTGCTTCATAGCCTAAAAGCATATAAAATTGTTTTGCTTCTACATAAGACACTCCATTAATATTTTTAACGCTTCCTGCTTCCGGTTTAACACCATTTACAGAAACTGTTGCGCTATTCAAATCATAGGTAACACTTCTTGCAGGATTTACTTCTATAACAATTTTAGAATGGGGGATATATTCTACTGTTGCATTAATTTGTTCTGCACATTCTCTTAATGGTATATAATAGGCATTGTTTTCTGTATAAACAGTATTCTCTAATTTCATATCTCTACCCATATAAAAAAATTCCGTTTCTGTTTTTTCCATAGCAAAAGCTGTTCCCAGTATCCCTAAAGTAAAAGCTACTGTTGTAAAAAATAATTTTTTCATGTTTGTTTTCTCCTTCCAAAATACATTATTTTGGAAATTATACCATGGCTTCATTACAAACTTTTTACAAGCCGCTTACAACTTTTTAACATATATTCTTGACAAATTAGCCTCTCCTTCACACTGTATTAGGTAAAAAAAACTTTAATTTTTGTGAACGGAATAAATTTTAACTAATGGTGTTATATTGTCATTCAACTACAACAACTATTCAAACTCAATACACAGCAGCAAAATGAAGTTTTGCACAAAGTTCTTTGCTACTTTTCTTTCAAGAAAGGTAGGGGAAACTTTTTTCACTTGTGAAAAGTTTCCCCTAAGTCTACGCTTCACTCTGGTTGGTGCAGGACGAATGTTCACTGGACATTCTGCACTCTTTCAAAAACACACTTACAAGCGTAGAAAGACCTTGAGGGCGTTGGTCTATGCTTCGCTCCGGTCGGTGCAGAACAAACATCCACTGGACGTTTTGCACCCTCAAACTCCCACAAGCCCTTTAAAAAGGGCTTGACCCTAAACTTTTCTTTTTGCAAACAGAACAGAACGAATTTTTAACCTCTGGTGACCCGTTGTCGTTCAACTACAATTACTGTTCAACTCCAACATACAGCAGCAAAACGAAGTTTTGCACAAAAGTTCTTTGCTACCTTTCTTTCAAGAAAGTAAGTGAAAAAAGCTTGACCCTAAACTTTTCTTTTTGCAAACAGAACGAATTTTTAACCTCTGGTGACCCGTTGTCGTTCAACTACAATTACTG
>CAJUKL010000038.1 GCA_910587195.1 uncultured Clostridia bacterium
CTCTCAAACTCTCGCAAGCTTTTTGAAAAAAGCTTGACCAAAAACTTTACCTTTCACAAACAGAACAAATTCTCAATTTTAACATATGGTATTCTGTTGTTGTTCTATTAAAACAACTATTCAACTTCAATGTACGGCGGCAAAACGCTAGTTTTACACAAAAGTTCTTTGCTTACTTTCTTCCAAGAAAGTAAGTTTTTTTTGTTAGAAAAGCACCTTTTGTCCTTTTGTTCAATATAATAAACTAAATAAAAAAAGGGGGATTTCGTTATGACTCCTATGGTAGAATTAAAAAATATAACAATTCGTTATCATAGTACATCTGGTGAAACAAAAGCTGTTTCTGATTTGAGTTTCTCTATAGAGCAAGGAGAATTTGTATGTATTGTAGGCCCTAGTGGCTGTGGCAAATCTTCTATTTTATCCATGTTGGCAGGATTGATAAAACCTTCTAGTGGTACTTTTAAAATTCATTCGCAAACAAATATCGGCTATATGCTGCAAAAAGATTACTTATTAGAATGGCGCAATATTTTTAGTAATGCCTGTTTGGGGCTTGAAATTCAAAATAAATTGACACCGGAAAATATACAAAGAGTAGAAAAACTTTTAGAACTTTATGGACTTAGGGAATTTAAATATCATATGCCTTCCCAACTTTCTGGTGGTATGCGTCAAAGAGTTGCCTTAATACGTACTTTAGCAATTCAGCCTGATGTTTTACTGCTGGATGAACCATTTTCTGCATTGGATTATCAGACAAGGCTTTATGTTTCTGATGAAATTGGTACAATTATCAGAAAAGAGAAAAAAACTGCAATTCTTGTTTCTCATGATATTTCAGAAGCAATCAGTCTTTCCGATAGGGTATTTGTACTTTCTCATCGCCCTGCTAGCTTAAAATCTGTGCACAAAATTGATTTAAGCATAGAGGATAGAACACCAATGAAAGCAAGAGAAGCACCAGAATTTAAAGACTATTTTAACAAAATATGGAAGGAGTTAGATGTCCATGTCGCATAAAATTTCTCAGCAACAACTGGAGTATCTCAAACGAGTCAAAAAAAGAAAAATACTTGTATGTAGTACTCAAATATGTTTACTGATTGCATTTTTTATTCTTTGGGAAGTTGCTGCACAAAAAAACTGGATTGACCCTTTTTTATTTAGTCAGCCTAGCCGAATGATTGCCGCTATGGGAGATATGGCAAAAACAGGAATCCTTTGGAAACATATCGGTATTACACTCTATGAAACTGTTGTCGGATTTGTCTTAGGTACTATATTTGGCACTTTAATTGCTATTCTGCTTTGGTGGAATCACTTTATTTCTGACGTTACAGAACCCTATTTAGTTGTATTAAATTCTCTACCAAAAACCGCACTTGCACCTATTATTATTGTATGGCTTGGAAATAATATGACTTCTATTATTGCTACAGCGTTAATGACTTCTATTGTTGTTACTATTATGACTGTATTAAATGGTTTTTTGCATATTGATAGCGACAAAATAAAATTAATTCAAACCTTTGGTGGTACAAAAAAGCAAGTTTTAACAAAGGTAATTTTACCTGCCAGTGTTCCTACCATTATTAGTGCTTTAAAAATTAATGTAGGGCTTTCTTTTGTTGGGGTGATTGTTGGTGAATTTTTAGTAGCACAAGCTGGTCTAGGATATTTAATTGTATATGGTTCTCAAATTTTTAAACTGGATTGGGTAATGCTTTCTGTACTCTTGCTTGCTATTATGGCTGCAATTATGTATCAATTAATTGTATTCTTAGAAAAAAAATTCCTGAAATGGCGTTCCTAAGCAAAAAGCTGTCAGAAAAAATATTTTTTGACAGCTTCCTCATTTTAATAGTTATCTATAAAAATATCCATACCAATTTCTTTTAACAACAAATTTTTGAGAGATTTTGAAACATATATTAGTTCCTCTTTATCTAAATCCCCAAAATCAACAAGATATAAACCAAACCCTTTTTTTCCGTTTGCATATAAAAGTGCCTTTCCTCCTCCATTATCACCAATGGCAATTCCATCTGGAATATATTTCTGTATATAATATCCCTGATTTAATTCTAAACATTTATCCGCTCCCCAAATTCCAAGACCAACATAACCATCTTTATCTTTGATACTGATTTCTATTTCTTTTTCACGGATAATTTCAAAATATTCTTCTGGAATAGGAACAGCACAAAAATTTTTTAAATTTTGAATAGAATTTTCGCTTGACGCTTCCCCATAAGGATAAACTTTATATCTTTGACTGATTTTATTTAAAAAACTCATGGATTATCCCTCCTCATTTTGTTGATAATCCTCCAGCTCATATTGCAAAAAAGAAAGAATGTCCTCATCTGCTGCCTCTATCTCTGTATGATCTTCATGGTTCCATGAAGTAAAACTTAATCCCTCTGCATCAGGAGAATAGGAACATAACCAAAAAGAAAAATAATTATCTTGCCCAAATAAAAACCAATTTGAAAAAGATTTTGATTCTTTTAAGGCTGTTTCTAATGGAAAAATTCTGCCAAAAGGTAATTCTGCTTTTAAAATTGTTTTATAAAAACTATGCATTACAGCAGGAACTTTTTTTAGTTCTTCTTCCCTTATCTCACTGGAACAAAATGTAATATTGCAAGGATAATTCTTTTTTAGCTCTATAAAAAATTCTTTTATTTTGTCCATTTTTTTCTCCTTATCAAATAAAACCCTCCATGGATAGATGGAGGGTTTTTAAAAAAATTAATTAAGATTCATCAGTATAATTACTTACATCTCTAATTTTAAACTGACCAACCATTTGCTTCATCATCTGCGCCTGACCAGAAAGTTCTTCACTAGCAGCAGCACTTTGTTCTGCTGTTGCGCTATTGGTTTGAACAACACTAGAAATTTGATCCATACCTGATGTAACTTGAGAAATAGAGTTTGCTTGCTCTATGGTAGCTTTTGAAATTTTTTGAACTAATTCCACAACCTCATTTACTCCTTCTACTGCATCAGAAAGATATTGTGCTGTAGTACCTGCAATTTTTGTTCCTTTTTCCACCAAACCCATAGAACGCTCAATTAAAGTAGCTGTATTTTTACTTGCTTCTGCACTTTTAGAAGCCAAATTTCTTACCTCATCAGCAACAACCGCAAAACCTTTGCCGGCGTTTCCTGCACGAGCAGCCTCTACAGCAGCATTTAAAGCTAAAATATTTGTTTGGAAAGCAATATCTTCTATTGTTTTGATAATTTTTCCAATTTCGCTTGAACTTTGGCTAATTTCACGCATAGAATCAATCATTTGTGCCATTTGTTCATTACTTTCTAACATTTGTGTACCAGAGGCCTCTGCTTTTTCGTTTGCTGCTTTTGCATTGTCCGCAGTTGTTTGTACTTGGAAGGAAATATCATTAATCGTAGCTGCCAACTCTTGTACTGCGCTTGCTTGCTCTGTGGAGCCTTGGGAAAGTGCTTGTGCGCCAGCAGAAACTTGGTCACTTCCAGCAGAAACTTGGTCAGCAGAAATATTAATTTGATTTAATGCAACACTTAATTTTTTATGTAATTTACGTACTGAAATTAAAATATTTTTGAAATCTCCAATATAATTTTCTTCTGCCTTTGTCCGAACATTAAAATTGCCTTCTGCCATTTCTCCAAGCAAATAATCAATATCTGCTACAATCGTTTTTAAATTTTCTGTCATTCCTGCAAAGGTGCTAGCAAGAACACCAATTTCATCTTCTGATGCAATAACATTAACTTCTGCATCCAGATGACCATGTGCAATATCTTTTGCTGCTGTAACAATGCTTCCCATTGGACTGAGAATACGTCTTGAAAAAATAATGATAAGTACAATAATTAAAACTAAAGCAATAATGGATAAAAATGCCATCATAAAAGCAGTTCTTGTTACTGCTGCATTTGCTTCTGTTTCATTAATTCCAATTAAAGACCACCATATTTCTCCTGCTGCTCTAATTGGCGTATAAAAACGAACTACTTTTCTACCATCTTCTCTTGTTGCTGTTGTGTTAAACGCTTCTCCTAATGCCATATTTTCTTTGATAAAGGCTAATTCTTTTTCATCTGGTGTAAAATCTTCTAATCTTTTTCCAATATCATTTACACTTTCACTATCATATACAACCAAACCATTATGATTATAAATAGTACAATACATACTAGGAAAATCCTCATGCTTGGAATTTACTTTATCAAAATTTGATACATCAACATCTACATTAATCACTCCAATAGCATTGTTATCTTGTAAAAGTGGAGCAGCATATGTTACCACTTTTGTTCCTTCATAATCATAAGGTTCTGTTACAAGAGCTTCTTTTTTAGTTAATGCATTTTTATAGTAACTTTCCTGAGAATAGGTACTATACTCTCCAAAAGGTTTCACTGGTTCATTTGCAGTTTTTTCACTTACATAAAATGCATAATTTTCCATATCACTTTGGAAAGCATAAGGCTCAAACAAAACACCAACTCCAGCAATATCTTTATTATATAACACTGCATTACGAGCTGTTTCCCGAAGATAAAGTTCAATATCATAATTTAGTGGTGTAATAATACTTCCATAAATAGAACTAATAGAAATTGCAATGGCCTCTGAAGTAGTAGGAATGGTTGACTGTACAGGGTCAGAAGCATTTTCCGAATACATTGTTTCATAATAATTTTCCATGTCTACAGCAACAGATTCTGCTGCATCAAAAACTTGCTGAATCTGTATTGCATTTGACTTTGACAGGACTGTCAATTCTCCAAAAGTAGTAGCAGAAATAGATTTTTTTACCATTGAAATTGTAGATAAAATCAATATTACAAATATCAAGGTTAATGTTCCGCCAATCGTAACTGCTAATTTAGATGATAGCTTTAATTTTCTTAACATATTTTTTAGCATAATTACCGTTCTCCTCCTATAATTTATTAAATATAAAAAGCAAAAGGCCAACTTTTTGCTTATTACTTTTATTATACAACGCTGAGAATTATTGTCAATAAAGTAGAGAACAAAAATATAAAAAGCAGTTATTTTTTAATGGATAATATGGTAAAAAATGTGTATTTTAGATAAAATACTATACAAATGTAATAAACTTTTTGGAAGAAAGGACTTTTAGAAATGGTATTAATCACCTATTTTAAGTGTTCTTTTTATTTTCTAAAACCTACTTTTTATTATATAGAAGTAATATTTTTATTTTGAAAAAATTTTTGCAAAGAATTTATTGACAAAAAAATAAAAAAGTGCTATTTTTGAATTGATTCAAATTGAATGGATTCAACTTTTTAAAAGGGGGCATATTTTTTATGAAAAAACTAAAGCAAGACAAACAAAAAGAAATTATAGATACAGCGTTACAACTATTTTTAGAAAAAGGGTATGAAAAAACTTCTATTAAGGATATTACAGAAAAAATGAATATTGCCACCGGATTATTTCATTACTATTTTGATTCCAAAGAAGATGTTTTGATGAAATGTGCTGTTTTAAATAGCGAAATGATAACAGAAGAATTAAAACTAGAAACATTTTTTGAAGGAAAAGGTAACGCAGTTGAAAAAATCAATCTGCTCATGAGTCAAGTTCTTCATAATGTGGCAGAAAGAAATAAGATAATTAAAGATACTACAAAAATAAACGAAACACTTTTACTCGACCGTATTATGTATATTACACTGGATATTATTATTAAAAAGCTGATAGAATTTATTGAAGAAGGAAATCAAGAACAAATTTTTGATTGTACTTATCCCCAGCAAACCGCAGAAATTTTTGTATATGGTTTAGAAAGATTATTCCGAAAAGATAAGGAAAGAAAAAAATGTAAGGATATGCCTTTAAATGAATATTTTTTACAAAATCAGCAGCAATTTGCTGAAATGTTTAGCAATTTAGTTCGTATGAAAGGAAATTATCAGTTTCAGTTTGATGAAAAATAAAAGCTTTATCAGTTTTAAAAAAAACAGGAGGGAAACAGTTTATGAAAAAAATAATTTCACTGGTACTTGTTACAGCACTTTTGACAGGTTGTAGCAATGTAAATGCAGAAGAAAGCAGCAAAGCAGAAATCAGAACAGTTGGTGTGCAAACAGTAGAGGCAAATGGTTATGGAGATATTTTAACAGTCAGCGGAAATATTGTCCCCACTCACACAGTCAAAGCGTCCTTTAAAATTCCAGGTGTTTTACATAATGTAACAGTATCAGAAGGAGATATTGTAACAACAGGACAGACGATTGCTTCTTTAGATAAAGTGGATTATAACATACAAGTAAAAGGAGCAGAAGCATTAAAATCTACTGCACAAGCACAAACCAGTGCTGCCGTTGCCCAAAGAGAAGCAGCTACTGCACAAAAAAATGCTGCTGCTATTGATATTGAAACAGCACAATTACAATTAGATACAGAAATACCCACCAAAATTGAACAAGCAAAAGCACAATATGACTTAACAAAAGCAAGTTATGACAGAGTTAAAGTGTTATATGAGCAAGGTGTTGCTGCAAAAAGTCAATTTGATGAAATCAGCGCAAAATTAACTGTAGATGAAAATACATATCAACAAGCTTTAGATGCAAAAAGTATTGCAGAAAGTAAAATAAAAGCTGCACAGTCCCAATTAAATGCAGCAGAAGCACAAATTAGTATGACTGATGCGCAAGTTTCTGCTTCTAATGCTCAAATTCAAGCATCACAGGCACAACTGGACGCCGCAAAAACAAACTTAAATGATACCGTTTTAACAAGTCCTATCAGTGGTGTGGTTTTACAAAAAATATCTGAAGCAGGAGAAACCGTCAGCGCAGGTTATCCCATTGTTGCCATAGGTGATATTAATAACGTTTGGGCAGAAATTGGTGTAACAGATGAAACCGTTAACCGTCTTACCAAAGGACAAATGGCGCAGGTTTACGTTTATGGTTTGGATGAATTTGTAACAGGTGTAATTGATGAAATTAATTCCTTAGCAGACACCACAACAAGAACTTTTCCTGTAAAAATTAGAATCAATAATACAGATGGAAAATTAAAACCAGGTATGGTTTGCCGTGCAGAAATTCCTATGGACAATGTGGAATCTATTTTTATACCCATTGATAGTGTGATTCATTTTGCAGAGGGGTCTGCTGTTTTCTTACTAAATGAAGATAATACTGTTAGTAAAACATCTGTTACAACAGGAGAAATTACTGGAGATAAAATACAAATCTTTTCTGGCTTGCAAAGTGGAGATACCATTGTAATCAAAGGACAATTTACACTTCATGATGGTGATGCTGTTCAAGTTGAACAAACAGAAGAAGAAACAGAAATAACAGAAGAAATACAGCAAACAGAAGAAGAAACAGAAATAACAGAAGAAATACAGCAAACAGAGGAGATGAAAGAATCATGGTAAAATGGAGTGTAGAGCATAAAAGTATTGTTATCCTTCTTACAGTTGTAACATTACTTGCAGGATTTTTATTATATGAAACCATGGAACGACAAGAAAATCCTACTGTAGCCAGCCCTATCGCTACAATTCGCTGTATTTATGGGGGTGCAAGTCCAGAAGATATTGAAAAATTGATTGTAAAACCTATTGAAAATGAAATTGGAGATATTGCAGAAATTAAAAAAATGGAAAGTTTTTGTATGGACAGTGTAGGTGTTATTAAAGTAACCTTAAAAGACTTAAGTGATAGCGACATTCAAAAAGTTTGGGACGATATGAAAGATGATATTGACAGTGTTGAAACAAGTTTACCTTCTGATGCACAAAAGCCCGTTGTTGAAACCGATTTTACAAGTAGTTATGGCATTTTATTAGGTTTAACTTCCAAAGATTACACTTATCAAGATTTAAAAGATGTTGCAAATGAATTAAAAGACTTTTTAAAAGAAGATGATGGCGTTAAAGGCATTGATATTTTTGGAGAAGTAGGACAACAAGTTGAAATTAGTCTTGATATGGTAAAATTACAGCAATATGGAATTACACCTACCAATATTGTTACCTTTTTAAAAGCAAGAAATATTAATATTCCAGGCGGAAATTTAGAAATTTCTGGAACCAAAATACCAATACAAATTTCTGGAGAATATGAATCTGTAGACGAAATTAAAAATACAATCGTTGGTGTTTCTACCGAAAATGGAACACCAGTATATTTAAAAAATGTTGCTGATGTTATACAAAAAGAAGAAAAACCAGAAAAACTGGCAGAAGTTAATAACCAAAAAGCATTGATTATCGGCATTAAATATGCAGATGGACAAAATATGCTGACAATCCAAGAAAGATTATATCAAGAAATTGAAAAATTTGAGCAAACACAACTTTATGCTAATATGGAAATTGTCAAATTAACAGATCAAGCAGATTTTGTAAAATCTTCTATTGCTTTATTTCAAGACAATTTAATTTCTGCTGTTTTGCTAGTTGCTGTTGTGGTACTTGTGACAATGGGCATTAAAAGTGCTATTGTGGTATCTTTACCCATTCCTGTTGTCATTGCGATTGTCTTTATTTATATGGTTTTGACAGAAATACCCTTACATCAAGTATCGATTGCCTCTTTGATTATCTCTCTAAGTTTATTAGTTGCAAATGGCATTGTAGCAAATGACAACATTAATGTTTATCTGGATAAGGGATACAGTAAAAAAGAGGCTTGTATTCGGGGAATTAAAGAAGTGAATATAGCAATTTTAACTTCTACTTTAACAACCGTTGCTTCCTTTTTACCGCTTGCCATGATGCAGGGTAGCGCAGGAAAGTTTGTAAAATCATTACCTATTTTGGTATCTGTAGCATTAGCCGGCTCCTATTTGACTTCTTTAACATTAGTACCTGCAACAGGATACTGGTTATTACAGCCAAAAAGCCAACAAAAAAAATGGGCATTCAAAGAAAAATTAAAAAAGTTATTTCATATGGAAAAAATAGGGCAAAGCATTTTATCCATCTATGCAAAATTATTACGAATTGCCTTAAAAATACCCAAGCTACTGATTCTTATTTTTATTATCATTTTTGTATTAAGTGGACTGTTAGTCCCTTCTATGGGAATCCAAATCTTTCCACCCGCAGAACGTGACCAATATGCCTTAAATGTTATGGTGCAAGATGGAAGTAGCATGGAACACACCAAAGAAGTTATGGAGGAAATCGGTAGATATTTAGAAAAGGATAGCTCTATTGATAATTATTCTGTTATGATAGGTGATGGCTATCCAAAATATTATGTTACATTTACACCAAATCAGCTAGATACAGCAAAAGCACAATTTTTAATTAACGGAAAACTTTCTGATATTAACCGCATTGAAAAAGAATTAAATGAAAATATACCTGGTGTTGTAGTAAATGCCAAAGAATTAGAAATTGGTATCCCTGTTACCTACCCAATCGAAATTAGAATTTCTGGCCCAGAAATTGAAGTATTGCGAAAAATTGGTGATGATGTTAAAAATATGGTTTATCAAGTAGAAGGCGGTAAAAATGCAGAAGATGATTATGGATATTCTTCTAATAAATTAAAAGTAAAAGTAAATGAAGAAAAATCAAATATTGTAGGTGTTTCTAACTATGATGTTGCAACTACTGTTAGAATGGCTGTCAATGGTGTTGAAGTATCTGAATTAAAACAAAAGGACATTGATGAAGACCCCTACCCTATCAATATTAAAATACCAGACAATAACAAAACAAAAAGAGAAGTATTAAATGATATTTATATTACCTCACAATTAACTGGGCAAAATGTTCCTTTGCCACAGATTGCAGATATTATAACAGAATCCTCCATGAATAAAATTGTAAGGAGAGATGAAAAAAGAACATTAACCGTAGGATTATTTGTAGAAGATGGTTATAATACACAAACTGTTATGGCAAATTGTCAAGAAGTATTAAAAGATTACGAAATACCAGAAGGGTATCACATTGTCTTTGGTGGAGAAAGTGAAGAAAATAGAGATACTTTTTCTTCTCTTGTGATTCCAACTTTGATTGCTATTGTTGGTATTTATTTAATCCTTGTGTTGGAATTTGGAGATATTCGTCAACCATTGATTATTATGGGAACCATTCCCCTTTCTTTTATCGGTATTTTATGGGGATTAAAATTATTAAATTATCCTATTGGATTTATGGCACTTTTGGGAGCCATTAGTTTAATGGGTGTTGTAGTAAATAATGGTATTGTATTATTAGATTACATCAACACTTTAATCAAAGATTATGATAACCCCATAGATGCCATTGTAGAAGCCTGCAAAACAAGATTGCGCCCTATTATGATTGGTATGATTACAACCGTTATTTCTTTGATACCATTAGCTTTGACAGGTGGTTTACTTTGGGCACCGTTAGCAACTTCTATTGTATATGGTATGTTGCTGTCCTCTGTATTGACAATGTTTGTAATTCCAAGTGCATACTATGTTTCAGCTGCTAAAAAAATGAAAAAACAAAAAGAAAAAGCTACCATAAAATTATAATATTTTTTTGCTCATCATAATGTGTCATTTCTTTATAATAAAAAGGAAATGACACATTTTATTTTTTTTAAAATAAACTAAAATATAGAATGTTTTTTTTTATTTTTGAAATAATAGTAAAAAGCAAATAAAATTTTACAGGAAACTTCAAGGTCAAAAGGAGGAATTGTATGGAATATTATAATTTACCACTAAAAAAAGTGCTGGAAAGTGTAAAAAGTTCCGAAAAAGGATTAAGTGAACTGGAAGCCCAAACCAGGTTACATAAATATGGTAAAAACATTCTGCAAGAATCAGAAAGAAAAAGTGCTTTTATCATATTTTTGGAACAATTTAAAGATTTTTTAGTCATAATATTAATTGTGGCAGGGTTTCTTTCTTTCTTTTTGGCAGACGCTGAAAGTGCGATTGTTATTTTTGTTGTCATTACTCTAAATGCGATTCTTGGCACCATGCAACATATCAAAGCAGAGCAATCTTTGGAAAGTTTAAAAGCACTTTCTGCTCCTTCTGTCAAGGTACTCAGAGATGGACAAAAAAGAACCATACCTTCCCAAGAAATTACGATAGGGGATGTTGTTTTTTTAGAAGCAGGCGATTTTGTAAGTGCAGACGGCAGAATATTAGAAAATTTTAGTATGAAAATTAATGAAAGTTCTTTGACTGGCGAATCTGTAAGCGTAGAAAAAGAAATGCTAGAATTATCAGGAAAAATTCCCATAGCAGACAGAAAAAATATGGTTTTTTCCGGAAGTTTTCTCACCTATGGCAGAGGAACCTATATTGTAACAAATATTGGTATGGGGACAGAAATCGGAAAAGTTGCACAGCTTTTAAAAAATACGCAGGAAAAGAAAACACCTTTACAAAAAAATTTAGATAACTTTGGAAAAAAACTTTCTATTTTAATATTAGTTATATGCGTTGTATTGTTTGTAGTAAACGTGGCAAGGGGCGGCAATATGATAGATGCTTTTTTATTTGCAGTAGCCTTAGCCGTAGCGGCTATTCCAGAAGCATTAAGTTCTATCGTCACAATCGTTCTTTCCTTAGGAACTCAAAAAATGGCAAAAGAAAATGCGATTGTTCGCAAATTGCCCGCTGTAGAAGGTTTAGGCAGCGTTTCTGTTATCTGTTCTGATAAAACAGGAACTTTAACGCAAAATAAAATGACCGTACAAAAATATTGTGTTGACCACAAAATTATAGAACAGGCAGATATTACAAATCCTCTTCATAAAAAATTGCTTTTTATGAGTGTATTATGTAATGATGCAGCAATTAATAATGGGCAGGAATTAGGTGACCCTACCGAAGTTGCATTGATTCAATTTGCCAAAAAAAATAATTTAGATGATATAAAAATTAGACAAGAACATAAGCGATTGCTTGAAATTCCTTTTGATTCAGACAGAAAATTAATGTCAACCGTGTACAAATTAGATGGAAAATATATGATGATAACAAAGGGAGCTGTTGACGTTTTATTAAATAAAATAGTTTCTATTGAAAAAGAAAAAGGCGTTACCATTTTTACAGAACAGGATAAACAAAAAATTGCACAAATCAATCAAAATTTTTCAGAAAATGGTTTAAGAGTATTAGCATTTGCTTATAAAGAATTAAAAGAGTTAGCACTTGAAGCAGAAGATAACTATACTTTTTTAGGATTGATAGCAATGATAGATCCCCCAAGAGAAGAATCTAAACTTGCTGTAAAAGAATGTATTCAAGCTGGAATCCGTCCTGTTATGATTACAGGTGACCATAAAATAACAGCTTCTGCTATTGCAAAACAGATAGGTATTTTAACAGAAGGTAAAAAAGCAGTGGATGGTGCCGAAATTGACCATATGTCAGAAAAAGAACTAGAAAATTTTGTGGAACAGGTTTCCGTTTATGCTAGAGTTTCCCCAGAACATAAAATTAGAATTGTGCAGGCATGGCAAAAAAAAGGAAATATTGTGGCAATGACCGGAGATGGTGTCAATGATGCTCCAGCACTCAAGCAGGCAGATATTGGTGTTGCAATGGGTATCACTGGCTCTGAAGTGGCAAAAGATGCTTCCTCTATGATATTAACAGATGATAATTTTGCAACGATTGTTAAAGCGGTTGAAAATGGAAGAAATTTATATCAAAACATTAAAAATGCCATACAATTTTTGCTTTCTGGAAATACTGCTGGCATTTTAGCAGTATTATATGCCTCTTTGATGGGCTTGACAGTTCCTTTTGCGCCAGTACACCTTCTTTTTATTAATTTATTAACAGACAGTTTACCAGCCATCGCTTTAGGTCTGGAAGCACACAGCAAAAATGTAATGAAAGAAAAACCACGCAGTATAGATACCCCTATTATGACAAAATCCTTTTTCATTGATGTACTACTACAAGGATTTATCATAGCATTTTTTACAATGATAGCTTTTTATATTGGTTCTGCACAAGGAGGTGCAGGTCTTGCAAGTACAATGGCTTTTGCAACATTATGTTTATCTCGTTTGTTTCATGGGTTTAGCTGTAAAGCAAAAGAAGCAATTTTATTTAGTAAAAGATTATTCGATAATTTATTTTTATGGGGAGCATTTGTAATTGGCTTTTTTCTTTTAAATATTGTGCTTTTAACACCAGCATTAAAAGAATTTTTTGCAGTTACACCAATTAACACAACTATGTTATTTACTATTTATTTATTATCCTTTGCTTCTATGCTTACCATTCAAGTATTAAAATGGATATTTTCCAATAAAAACTCCAAAGCCTTAGCAGACTAGATATTTTATAAAAAACAGCAGACCTTGAGAAAAATTCTCAAGGTCTTTACTTTTTATTCATTATCATACATTGTTTGAAATCGGCTACCTAGCAAACTTGCATTACTACTTGTCAAGCCAGAAAGTGTATTTCCATTTTGTGCGCTGCCTAAAAGATAATTATAATTTTGGAA
Organism: uncultured Clostridia bacterium; assembly: GCA_910587195.1. Taxonomy (GTDB): domain Bacteria; phylum Bacillota; class Clostridia; order Lachnospirales; family Anaerotignaceae; genus Coprocola. Next base: position 13,473 of record CAJUKL010000038.1, read on the forward strand.
ATTACGGAACAAGGTATTTTCTTTTTTGTCATCATCATCATTTCCTATATTGCCAATAGAGCTTAACAAAGATGCACTCATATCATTTTTTAGAGATTCTACAAAAAGCAAATAATCTTCTTTTGTCAATTCTTTATAGCCTAAAATTGCTTGTTCAATTTGACTTTGTAAAGAAGAACTTTCTTCATAATTACCATAAGCAGAATTGCTTTTGCTTTTTCCAATATAACTACCAGCCGTAAGTGTTTCACCAGCATAGGACATCACCTTTGTTACATAGTTTTGTGTTTCTTTAAAAGGAGGAATCCCACCATATTTTTCAACATTGCCACTACCAGCATTATAAGCTGCTAAGGCTAATTTTACATTACCATCATAGCGGTCTAACATTTGTTTAATGTATTTTGCACCACCCATAATATTTTGTTCTGCATCAAAAGAATCTGTAACACCCAAAGATTTTGCAGTAGCAGGCATCAACTGCATAACACCTTGCGCACCAGCACAAGAAACTGCATTCGGATTAAAATTAGATTCTGCTTTTCCAATCGCTTTTAACAAACTCACTGGTACATCATATTTTTGGGCAGCTTTTTGAAAAATATCATCTAAAGATTGTGAAGCAGTTTGCAAAGTGTCTGAAAAAGAAGTTGCGGGATTAACAGTTGGTGTTATTTCCTTATTTTTATGTAATGTGTATAAATCAATTGGATTAAATTGTAACATATTTTCCCTCCCAATATATTATAATAAATGTTACTATCATTTTACTACTCTTAAAGAATTTTTACAACCTATTAATTTATAATAAGAGAAAAATGTGATATAATCTTTAAAAAAAGGAGGGATTCTATGTTACATAGCATTAGAACAATTATTGCAAGATACATCATGATTACCATAGGAATTGTTTTTGTTTCTATTGGGTTGGAAGTATTTTTAATACCAAATAATATTATAGATGGAGGTATTACAGGTATTTCTATTATGGCAAGTTATTTGACAAAATTACCATTAAATGTCATTGTGGTATTACTAAATTTACCGTTTATGTTTATTTCGCTCAAACAAATGGGAAAAAGATTTGCAATAGGCTATCTGTATGCTATGATAGCACTTTCGATTGGATTGATATTTGCAAAAAAATTAGAAAGTATTACACAAGACACTTTGCTTGCTACTTTATTTGGTGGTGTATTACTTGGTATTGGTGTAGGTCTTGTGATAAGATACGGTGCTTGTATGGATGGTACAGAAATGGCAGCCATTTTAATCAGCAAAAAAACAAATACTTCTGTTGGACAGTTTGTATTAATTTGCAATTTATTTATTTTTACTGTTGCTATTTTTATTTTTGGATTTGACAGAGCAATGTATTCTTTGGTTGCCTATTTTGTAGCATCCAAACTAATAGATACAGTAGTAGAAGGCTCTAACCAAGTAAAAGCCGCTTTAGTTGTAACACAACAGCAAGAAGCAGTATCTCAAGCAATTTTAAAAAATCTTGGCAGAACTGTCACAAAAATGCAGGGAGAAGGTATGTTCAGTGGAAAAAATACAGTGTTGTATGTGGTGTTGACTCGTGTAGAAGTAACAGAACTGCGTACTGTCATTGAACAAGTAGATATAGAAACAAATAGCCCTTCTTTTGTTACCATTTTAGATGTTTCAGAAGTAATGGGAAACAATTTAATGAAATATGGAAAACAACAAAATAAGGGCTTCCCACGTATTTTATAAATAGATTCTCCTGTATGTGTAAATATGCAGGAGAATTTTTATTGTTCTGTTTGGATTTATGAAGGAGGAAAAAACATTGTATTACAATTTAAAAAAAGAAGATTTAAAAAAAGAAATCGCTATTCGGAGAGAAAGAATGGAAAAAAGAAAATTATTGGAGTATATAAAGCAAATGGATATAGGAAGTGAGATTGAAATAATTGAGCCCACTGAAAATTATATCAAAAAAGTAAGGGAACTATGTAAAATTGATTATCCTATTTCCCAGATAATAGAGAAGCAATCTATTATTTCAAAATTAGCAAAAATTATTTGCTTTGATAAGGAAGATATTATTATTTTACCTTGTTTCAATGATACATCCCATTGGATAAAACTGAAAGTTGGAGAAAAAGAAAAATTTTTTCGCTCTATGTTTTCTACTACACCTTCGGGCTTTTTTCTGTTATGTCCCGAAAGGCATATCCTTTATGATATTGATATGGGAGAAAAAGAGTATGAAATTTATGTTGCAGAAGATTGCTAAATAAATAACTTTAGGAGGCATAAAATATTTGAACTACATGCTTGGATTACTATAAGAGAAACCTATCAAGCAACAGATGGAGAAAATCTTGATAAAATCGTATCTAAAATAAAAAAAGAAGTCAAGCATTAAAATGGAATAAAATACAAATCAAAGTTCGCAATGGAGAATACTATATAAAAGCCTCTCTATTTTCTAATAGAAAAACAGAAGAATGAACAGAATTACTAAATTTTTTTGATTTTATTGCAAAAATTGCTTCTGGAAGTTATGGCATAATTTATTTTTTAGATGATGAAGATAAAAACGGAAAAAATAATGAATTTCAAATTTATTCTATCGCAAAAGGTGCTCTCCATTCACAAAAAGATATTTTTCTCTCTCCTTTTATTCCAACGGTAGAAGACTATAAAAAATAAATAATATAAAAAATAAGATATGCTTATAAAACATTCTTTTTTATTCCATATAAGTATTAGATATTTGATAAAAATAGATTTATAATAAAAATAGATTTAAAAGCAAAAGGAGAAATGACTTATGAAAATAAACAGCAAACAAGAATTTGACAAACAAAACTTATTCGGTCTAGGAAAGGAAAATACAGCATTTGCACAGTACTTTTTAGGAAATTCCTATCTTAATCCTTTAACAGTTCCGGGAAAAACTGCAGTATTTCTTGCAAATGTAACTTTTGAACCGGGCTGTAGAAATAATTGGCATATCCACCATGCTAAAAGTGGTGGCGGTCAACTGCTAATTTGTATAGCTGGAAGTGGTTGGTATCAGGAAGAAGGAAAAGAAACAATCAGTTTAGAGCCAGGTATGGTTATCACCATTCCAGCAGAAGTAAAACATTGGCATGGTGCAAAAGCAGACAGTTGGTTCTCCCATATTGCTGTAGAAGTTCCCGGAGAACAAACACAAAATGAATGGTGTGAACCTGTAACAGAGGAAGAATATAAAAAATTAGCATAGCATGGAGGAAAGAGTATGAATTTACAACAAAGTGACCCAGAATTTTTTACTATTATGGAAAATTTTACAAAAGAAGTGGATAGCAAAACAACATTATTAGATAACAAACAAAAACAACTCATTAAAATTGTTAGCTTAGTAACACAACAATCTAAAGCATTATTGGCAGAACAAATAAAAAATGCAATTTCTTCTGGATTAACAGCAATAGAAATCAAAGAAGCAATTTATCAATGTGCACCTTATTCTGGTTTTCCCAGAACAGTTGATGCCATTTATCTTGCCAATGATATTTTAGAACAAAATAATATTGTTTTACCTTTAGAAAAACAATCCACTGTTACCCAACAAACACGCTTTGACAAAGGTCTTACAGCACAAACAACTATCTTTGGTAATGCTATGAAAGCAGTCGCAAATGGGGAAAATACACTAAATCCTGCTTATTACTTAATTACAAACTGTTTTGGTGATTATTATACCAGAAACGGACTTGATTTACAGACAAGAGAAATGTTGACACTTTGTATTCTTATTAACTTAGGTACCGAAAACCAAATCAAAGCACATATCAGTGGTAATAGCAATATGGGACGAAGCAAAGCATTTTTAGAGGAAATAATATATCAATGCTTGCCTTATGCTGGTTATCCTAGAACATTAAATGCTTTAAGCTGTTTAAAGGAAGTACTACCTGATTAAAATACATAAAAAAGGAGTTTTTTATGAGTAATTCTATCATTATTTTAAAAAAAATAGAATATTTTTCCTATAAAAATGTATTATATCAAATACAGCAAGCAGCAAAACAAGCAAACCTTTTTTGTATTTTTATCCATTCTTATTTTGATGACAAGGGATTTAAAGATTTAGATGGCACTTTATCAGAAGTAAATAAAAAACAGTTTATACAGAATTATAAAAATGAAATTTATACCAAGCAATGTAGTTTTAATATTTATAATCCAACAGAATTTTCTGAGGATAGTTTTACCTGGCTTATCCGTCAAAAAGGTTATTTTTGGGCATTTGATTTACAACAGCACAATAATGAATATGAATTTATTTTTCGCTTTTTATCAGAATATTTTAAAAATAATCAAGAAGATTATTTATGGTTTGATGATGCAGACTGGTATTATTCTGCAAAAGAAATTCTTTTTCTTAACAAAATTCCTTATAACCCAAAATGGACATTCAAAAAAATACCATAAAAGAAAAGCCCTAAATATCAAAATATTTAGGGCTTCAGCTTGTAAAAAAGTTTCCCCAAAGTCTACGCTTCGCTCCAGCCGGTGCAGAACAAACGTCCACTGGACATTTTGCACCCCTTCAAAAACACGCTTCCAAGTGTAAAAGACCTTGAAAGCTCTGCTCTCAAATTCTCGCAAGCTTTTTGAAAAATGCTTGACTAAAAACTTTATCTTTTGCTAACGGAACAGACTCTAAATTTTAACATATGCTGCTCCGTTGTCGTTCCTAATCAACTCCAACATACGGCACAGCGAAACACCAGTTTCATACAAAGTTCTTTGCTAAACTTTCTTTCAAGAAAGCGTTATTCTGAGCCAATCGGCTCTGTAGAGTCTGGAACCGATGGTGGCGGTTCGGGTTCTGTTACAGGTGCTGCTGGTGGTTCTGGTTCTGTCACTACTGGCTCTGGTGTTGTTGTTTCTGCTGGTTCAGATTGTGGTGGTGATGTTTCGGTTGTATTTTCTGTTGGATAGTCTGCACCAATCGGAACCTCAGAATCTACTGGTTGTTTTGGTTTTGGCTTTGGCTTTTGTACAACATATCCTGGATGGCTTGCGCTGTGTGCAGTACAAGTACTATGAATATCAATATCTACTTTTCCTTCCCCAACTGCCTTATTTACAATTTCATCTGTTTCAGGATTTACTGCCAATACAACACTTGTTGCTCCACAATATTTATTTGCTAATTTTCCAGTTGTTAAATCCACAGAATAGCTCTTGTGGAAGGTGCAAGTTTCAGAAGAAGAACCAAAATCAGAAGCACACAAATCTGATTTTGCTGTATTGCTACCATAATAATCTCGGCTACATAAGGATTTAGGCTGCATACCAGAAGCAGAACAGAATGTTCTGGATACAATTCCCTCTGGTCTTGCAAAACCAATATCTTCTTTTCCTTCATGCACCCTGGACATAATTTCTTTCCATACATTAAGGTGTACTGTGCCACTATTTTTCATAGTTTTTGGTGTATCATAACCTAACCAAATGGCACCACAATAATATGGAGTAAAGCCAGCAAACATTAAATCTTTATCATCTGTAGTAGTACCTGTTTTCCCTGCAATGCTCATGCCACTAAAGTTAGCAGCACCACCTGTATTATAATAGCTACGTCCCGTTACAACGTCTACCATCATATCTGTTAATAAATAAGCTGTTGTTTCTTTAATAACTCTGGTTGGCTCATCTTTATTTTCTAAAAATACATTTCCATCATGGTCATATATGGTAGTATAAAATCTAGGTTTATAATGTAAACCACCATTTGCAATGGTAGAATAGGCATCAGTTAATTCTAAAATAGAAATACCATCTGTAATACCACCTAAAGCTAATGCTGCACCTTTATCGCTAAAAACTTGCCCATTTCTTTCTTCATTGTCTACCAAAGAAGTAAAACCAAAGTTTTGCAGATATTCATAAGACTTTTCATATCCTACCATCATAAGTGCTTTGACAGCAAGGATATTCATAGAACGTGTGACACCTTCTCTAACAGTAGTAGCACCTCTATATTTTTTATCCCAGTTTTGGAACTCTTTTTCTCCCACTTTTAAAGGAGCATCGACAATAATGGAACCAGGCATCAACAAGCCCATATCAATGGCAGGGGCATACGCCGCTAAAATTTTAAAGCAGGAACCCGGTTGACGTAATGCCTGTGTTGCTCTATTAAATACTGTATCTCCTTGCTTTTTGCCACGTCCACCAATCAATGCTTTCACTTCTCCATTATGATAATCCATAATAACCATTGCAGACTGTAAAGAAGTGGTGACAGACAATTTATCTGCTACCATTTGATGTTGAGAATCTGCATATTTTGCTTTTACTTCTTCTGCAAAAGCTTCTGCTTCTTCTTGTGAATTTACCGTTCTTGTTTCATAATAATGACTTTGTTTATCTGTTCCATTTTCCATAACAGAAACAGTATAAGTTGCTTCTAATGTATTATTAGAAGTTGGGAAAAAGGAATCATCTGCATAAACTTCCTCCATAATTCCCTGCATATTCATATCTACTGTTGCATTGATTTTTAAACCGCCACTATAGATTTTGTCATATGCTTGTGCTTTTGTCATACCTTTTTCTGTTTGTAAATCATTTGCTATTTGTGCAATCAGCTCATCTACAAAATAATTATGTTTTGCCTCACCGCTAACTTCTTCTGTTGCACTACCAACTAATTTAGAATAAATATCTTCTACTTTTGCCTGTGCATATTCTCCTTCTGAAATATAGCCCAATTCTAACATTTTATCCAACACGGTGATTTGACGCTTTTTATTTTCTTCTGCATTGCTAATAGGCGAATAACGAGAAGGATTTTTAGTAATACCAGCAATACAAGCAGCTTCGGCTAGTGTTAAGTCACTGACTTCTTTTCCAAAGTAAAATTTAGAAGCGGATTGTACTCCATTTAAACCATGATTTAATGCAATCGTATTTAGATAAAGTTCTAAAATATAATCTTTTGCTTTTTCCTTGGAGCCAAGCTGTTTTTCTAAATCTTTTTCAAAGATAACGGCAAGATATTGTTCTTTTATCTTTCTTTGTATTTTCTTTTCGTTGGTCAACACTTCATTTTTAATCAACTGTTGTGTTAATGTACTAGCACCCTGTGAAAACTCTTTGTTTTTAATATTGGTAATTAAGGCTCTCATCATACCTTTCATATCAATGCCGTTGTGCTGATAAAACCTTTCATCCTCAATGGCAATGACTGCCCGGCGTAAATGAACTGGTATAGTTTCTAATTTTGCATACTCCCTATTTTCATCTCCATGCAAGCTATCAATTTCATTTCCTGCACTGTCATAGATAAAGGAAGTATATGATTCTGGCACAACATCAGCAACATTAATAGAGTCTGTTCCCTCTATAATTCCCATAACCATACCAAGTGCTGCACCACCTACGGCAAAGCAAAGAATAATCCCTACAATAAATATAAATTTAAAAATACTAAAGAAAATATTTTTTTTCTTTTTCTTTTTTCGTTTTTTGCCTTGCTGTGGACGTTGCTGCATTTGGGAAGTATTTGCAGGACGTCTGTTTGGCGGTTGTCCTCTCACCGGTTGTCGTGGTGGTTGTCTTTGTCCCGAAGGGATTTGTTGGTATCCATTCGGTGGTATTCGTCGTGTTGACGACATATAATCATTTTGCATCTGTCCCGATGGCGTCCGATAAGGTTGTTTTTGATAATATTGTTGTTGCGGACTGCGCTGTTGTGTGGGACGCTGTTGCCTTGATGGATGCTGTATGTTTTTTGATTCATCCATATTCCCAAAACCTCCCTTATATGAAATGATTATAACAGATAACACACGTTTTAGAAAGGTTTTTCTCTTACAAATTTATTACTTTTCTCAAATCACTTTAAAAAAATGACTTTTTTTGTAATTTTTATGTGTATTTTGTCTTGCACTTCCTGTCATAGTTTTTTTATTTCAAAATAATACATAAAAAAGAATAGAAAAAACTTTATTATGGTGTGAAAGATGATAGAAAGTAAAATTTTTCTTCGCATAACATAAAATAAAACATAGTATTTATTACAGTCTGTCAAAAAACCTTGAGACTTCGTCTCAAACTCTACTTCCTTTCTTGAAAGAAAGGAAGCGAAAGAACTTTAGCCGGAAACTTCGTTTCCTTAAAAATATTGATTTTATAAGGAAAAACGTTAGTTTTTCCAATAAAGTTTTTTGTCCAACTTTTTTTCAAAAAAGTTGGTAGGTTTGGGCAACGCCCAAGGTTTTGACTTTATTGACACTCTGAAATAAAACATAGTATTTATTATAGATAGTTCTTTTTTGAGGAGGCATCCCATGAAAAAATCAAAAAAAATTCCATTTTCTTTTAAACTTTTTTTTACCTTTTTATTATTATGTTGTTTTTTCTTTTTTATATTGATGTTGTATGATTCCAAAATTTTCAGCACAGTCATCGAAATTTCACACATACAATCTAAGACAACAGCAAATACTATTATTGATACAGCAGTACAAAGTACCATCCAAGATTTAAACATCACCTCTTCCGACTTTTTTATAGAAAAACAACAAAATGATACCGTTTCTGTCAATACCATTTTAATCAATTCTTTTTGTAGTACGGTTAGTATGGCAATTACCAAAGGAATGGAACAAATTGCAGAGGAAAATATTTCCATTCCTTTAGGTGTTATTACAGGAATAGAAATGTTTTCTAATACAGGTCCTTCTATTCCCTTTTATTTAAAACCGATGGGACTTGCTTCTGTGGATTATGAAACTTCTTTTACAGCAGAAGGTATCAATCAAATTAATTTTAAAATATGGATTAATGTGGCAATGGACATCAAAATTGTCAATCCCCTTCGGAGTGAAACCATGTCTGTAAGCCGCAAAATTATGCTTGTAGATACCATTATTAATGGCACCGTTCCAGAACGCTATATGACTTTAGGAAATGGTTGACATTATGATAAAAATGGTATTAAATAAAAGAAGAAATCAAAAAAGGAAACATAGGTAAATTTTCCTTAAACGATACTTCATTTTTATTACAATTTTTATATTCAGGAGGCTTTTAGAATGGAAAAGACATTACGTACATTTTTAGAAGAACTAGGAAATTATTGCTATGACCATGGTGATTATAATGTTATCAAAAATACAAACAAAGCAGAAGAAGTAAAAAACTTTGTAGACTGTTATATCAAAGGAGCAGAAATCATCAAAAATGGTGAAAATGGAAAACCATTATTTGTAAAAGGAAAAGCAAATACAGACAAAGGTTCTACAGGAGAGGAAAAGCTTTATTTTCATGGCTATCAACTTTATGATATGACAGGTCAAACCGGTGAATGGGTATTAGCAACCTTCCCTTCCAAAGAAGAACTAGAAAAACACATTTTAAGTGAAGGCGGTTATTTGAATATCTATTGCACAGAAATGTTAGTTTATTTAGATGGTGAATTACAGCCTTTTGAAGTGCAATTTTTTGGAGATAATCAAAAATACATTTCAATTGATAAAGACTTGTTTGATGAAGAATTAGATATTAAAGGAATGCAGGATAGAATTTCTGTCAAATGGCTTCCTATCGAAACAGAAGAAAAGGTAACTGTATCATAAAAAAAGTGTCCACTTTTTATAAAAAAGTGGACATTTTTTTATTTTATATTCCGAATATGCATATAAACCGTATTTTTAGAAATTCCTAAATGATTTGA
>CAJUKL010000039.1 GCA_910587195.1 uncultured Clostridia bacterium
TGATGGTGCTCCGTTGTCGTTCATCTCAAACAACCACTCAACTCCATCGCACGGCTGCAAAACGCTAGTTTTGCACAAAAGTTCTTTGCTTACTTTCTTTCAAGAAAGTAAGGGCTAAACCTGTTCCAGTTGATACTTCCGCTGTTGCTGTTACTTCACCACCCATTGCATAAATACTTTTTGCAGTTGCTTCACCAATGGCAAATAATGTACATTTTTTGATGTCTTCTCCTGCTATAGAAAATAAATTTTTTGCCTGCGATGCACTAAAAAAACCAATCGCGTCAAACATTTCTTTTTGAAAATACTCTTTTATTTTTTCCTCTTTATTTATGTGATTTTCATACGCAGTTATCCTTGCCATTTCCACCCCCATACTTTTTGCTTTTTCCTGTAATAGAGTTCCTGCTAATTCGGAAGCCGGAAATAATATTTTGTCTTTCGGACTTAAAAATTGTGGCATTTCTTCTGCGGCACTTTTGCTGTCATATTTCTGTGGCACTCTGTCCACAAAAATTCCTCTTTTTTCTACTGCTTGCTTTGTTTTTTCTCCAATGCAAAAAATACGAATCCCTTGTAAATCTCTAACATCTTTTTTTACTTTTTTCATAGTATCAAAAAAGATTTCCACACTGGAAACACTTGTAAAAAATAGCCATGTATATTGTTTTAACATTTCGATTTCTCGGATTAAATTTTCTGGTTTTTCCACAATTTGAATAGCAGAATAGGTTGTTACTTCTGCACCTTCCTCTTGTAATAAGGCTTTTGCTTCTAAAACACTTTCCCCTGTTCCTGCCAATAAAATATGTTTTCCAAAAAGAAGTCTATTTTTTTGCCAATCCATTTTTTGTTTTACTACTTCTCCCATAATCACAACAGAAGGGTGTCCTATATTTGCATCTTTTGCTTTTTGTGCAATTTCCTTTAGATTTGCCGTAATACTTTTTTGCTTACTTGTCGTTCCCCATTGTATGACACATACTGGCGTATGTTTATCTTTTCCATTTTTTATTAGGCTTTGGCTTATGCTTTCCAAATTTTTCATACTCATTAAAAAAATAAGGGTTCCTTCCATTTTTGCCATAGTTGCATAATCTAGTTCTCCATTTTCCACTCTATGCCCTGTAAAAACATGGAAAGAAGAAGCAAAATTTCTGTGTGTTACCGGAATCCCTGCATAAGTACAAACAGAATAAAAAGAAGAAATTCCTGGCACTACTTCAAATGGAATTTCTGCTTGTTGTAGAGCTTCACATTCTTCTCCACCTCTGCCAAATAAAAAAGGGTCGCCTCCTTTTAAACGTAATACTTTTTTGCCTTGTTTTGCCTTTTGTATCAATACCTCGTTAATTTGTGTTTGATTTAACCTATGATTTTGTGGCTGTTTTCCGGCATTAATTGTTTCACAATTTTTTTTGGCATAGCTTAAAAAACGTTCTGCTGCTAATCTGTCATATACAATTACTTCAGCTTCTTTGATTAATTCCATGGCTCGTATACTGATTAATTTTTCATCACCAGGCCCTGCGCCTACAATATACACCCTACCTTTTTTCATATTACTCCTCCTAAAATTTAGAAAATTTTATTTTTCTAAGTTTATTGATAAACGGATTCCATCTTTATTTTTTCTGCTAAAGTCTTTCCCAATTCTTCTGCTTTTTGCATCTCTTGCTGTCCCTGCACAAGCAGCAATCTATCTGTATAAAACATTCCTTTCATGCTTATTTTTCCATTTTGTACTGTTGCCAAAGCACCTGCGGGTGCATGACAATCGGCACCAATCTCATTTAAAAAAGCTCTTTCTGCCACTTGACAAAAAAAAGCATTTTTATCCGTTATTTTTTTTAATGCTTCTTTTAGTGCAATATCCTTATTTCTTATTTGTAAGGCTAAAATTCCTTGACAAGCAGCTGGCACCATTTCCTCCAAGGTAAAAATATGAGAAATATGATTTTGTTGCGTTCTAACTAAGCCAGCAACAGCTAATACAACTGCATCACATTCTTTTTCTAACTTTTTTAAGCGTGTCATAATATTGCCCCGAATGGGAATGACATGCAAATCTGGTCGCAATGCTAAAAGCTGTGTTTTTCTTCTTAAACTACCTGTTCCAATAACTGCGCCACTTGGTAAAGTTTCCCATGTCATATTTTTTTTGCACACAAGTGCATCCATTGGATTTTCCCGTTCTAATACTGCACCTAAAGCAAGTCCTTCTGGCATTTCATAAGGCATGTCCTTCATGCTGTGCACTGCAATATCAATGGCACCACATAACAATGCCTGTTCAATTTCCTTTACAAACAGCCCTTTTCCACCAATTTTATCTAATGTTTTATTTAATATTTTATCTCCTTTTGTTTTAATTGTAATAATTTCCGTTTCTCTTTTCAATACAGACTGTATTTTTTTTGCTGCAAGTTCTGCTTGTTTAATAGCAAGTAAACTTTCCCTTGTTCCGATTTTAATTTTCATGATAATACTCCTCTAATAACTGTTGTAATGCTATTTTTCTTTGTTGTCTATCTGTAAAATTTTGCAATATTTGCCTTCTCTGTTCTCCAAGATATTCTAAATCATTTCCGATAGACAAATCCATATTTTCGCAAAATTTTCTTCCTAGCAAAGGAAACAAGCCATCTGTGCTAACGGCAACTGTCAAATTTCCCTGTCTTTTATAAAAAGGTACCATAAAATCGCCACTACCATCTGCTTTACAGCATAATATATTTTGTTTTCCAGCCCATTCTGCGATGGTATCATTTATATTTTTTTGTGCTGCTGCAAATACTAAAAACATTCCTTGTAAATCTTGTTGTTCAATTTCCTTTTTTTGATACACAATAGCATATTTTTGCAAAAGTTGTTCTGTTTGTTCTGTAAATGTTTTTGCAATCACCATAAAATCTGCTTTTAGTTCCAACAGTGTTTTTATTTTAATCAAAGCAGCATTACCACCGCCCACTACTAATATTTTTTTATGTTCTAAAGAAAGATAGATAGGAAGTTTTACCATTTTTTCTCCTTTCCATGTACCACAAGACTAATGTATTTTTGCCATTTTAAGGATACTATATTTTTATTAGTATACCCGTTTTCCCCTTGAATGACAACATAATATTTAGAACATATATTTGATTTCAGATAGGATTTATGTTATAGTAATACTAAAAATAAATTGAGGTGACTTTATGCGAGATTTATCATTAAGGCAAAAGCAAATCTTAGCCTATTTAAAATCCGAAGTGAAAAAAAAGGGTTATCCTCCTTCTGTTCGAGAAATTTGTGACGCAGTTGGTTTAAAATCTACTTCTACTGTTCACTCTCACCTTTCCCAGCTAGAAAAAAGAGGACTCATTCACCGTGATCCAACAAAACCTCGTGCCATTGAAATTTTAGATAATGATGAACAAAAAGAACTTATCAATGTTCCTATCGTTGGTATAATTACAGCAGGTACTCCTATTCTTGCTGTAGAAAATATAGAAGATACTTTTCCTTTACCCCTCAACTATTTAAATACAAATGGTGATGTATTTATGTTGCGTGTCAAAGGAGAGAGCATGATAGAGGCAGGCATTTATGACAGAGATTTAATAGTAGTACGTCAGCAATCGTTTGCAGAAAACGGAGATATTGTAGCCGCATTATTAGAAGACTCTGCCACAGTCAAAACCTATTACAAAGAAGCAAACTGTATTCGCCTTCAGCCTGAAAATGCTTCTATGTCACCTATTTATGCCAAAGATGTCAAAATATTAGGAAAAGTTATTGGTTTATTCCGCAAATTTTCTTAAAAAAATCTTGGCAAAAAATTTTTTTAAAAGGAGTGAATGATTATGCACGGATTTATTCGAGTTGGTTCTGCGCTACCAAAATGTAAATTGGCAGATTGTACGTATAATAAAGATAAAGTAATTCAAATATTGCAGCAAGCAAGTGAAAAACAAATACAAGTGCTTGTTTTTCCAGAGTTATCCATTACAACCTATAGTTGTGGAGATTTATTTTTTCAATCTTCCCTGCTGTCCCACGCAAAAGAAGGACTTGCTTCCATTGTGACCGCCTCCCAAAAAGTGGATATTTTTATTGTAGTAGGCTTACCACTTGCTATAGATAATCAAATTTTTAACTGTGCAGTTGCACTTTATAAAGGTCGTATTTTAGGAATCGTGCCAAAAAGTTGCGTGCCAAACTATGGAGAATTTTATGAAAAACGTTGGTTTGCACCTGCTACACAACTTTTGTCAAAAGAAATTTGTCTTTGTGAGCAAAGGGTACCGATAGGAGCAGACTTAATTTTTTCAGCGGATAAAATACCAGATTGCAAAATTGGAATAGAAATTTGTGAAGATTTATGGAGTCCTATTCCGCCTAGTTCTTACCAAGCAATTTCAGGTGCTACCATTTTGTTAAATCCGTCTGCTAGTAACGAACTTGCTACAAAATATGATTATCGGAAGCAACTGATTGGACAGCAATCTTCCCGTTGTATTGCAGCGTATGTTTATTCTTCTGCGGGTGTAGGCGAATCTACACAGGATATGGTATTTAGTGGACATGGTATAATATATGAAAATGGTACACTTTTAAAAGAATCCAAACGCTTTTTACGGGAAACACAACTGATTTATGCAGATATTGATGTGGAAGCACTTGGAAATGACAGAAGAAAAAATTCCACCTTTATGCAGGAAGCAAAACAAAGTTTTCGAGAAATTTCATTTTCTATGGAGCCACAAGACATAGAAGAATTAGAACGCACCATAAGTGCACAACCTTTTATTCCAAGTCATGATTTAGAAAGTCGTTGTCAAGATATTTTTAACATTCAAGTGGTGGGACTTGCCAGAAGGATAGAACATACTAAAGCAAATTGTGTTGTGGTGGGGATTTCGGGCGGTTTAGATTCCACGCTTGCGCTTTTGGTATCTGTAAAAGCCTGCGATTATCTTGGCATTGCAAGAGAACATGTCATTGGTGTTACCATGCCAGGCTTTGGTACAACAGACAGAACGTATCAAAATGCACTTTCTTTAATGGAAGCATTAGGTGTACAGATAAAAGAAATTTTCATTCAAAAATCTGTTTTGCAGCACTTTGAAGATATTGGGCATGATGCTTCTAAGCATGATACTACCTATGAAAATGCACAGGCAAGAGAGCGTACTCAAATTTTAATGGACATTGCAAATAAAGAAAATGGCTTTGTAGTAGGCACAGGAGATTTATCGGAATTGGCATTAGGCTGGGCAACTTATAATGGTGACCATATGTCCATGTATGGTGTCAATGCAGGGATTCCTAAAACACTCATTCGTGTATTAGTACGTTGGATAAGCAATTCCCTTTCTTCTCAAGCAAGCACTATTTTACTAGATATTTTGGATACACCAGTCAGTCCAGAATTGCTACCACCAGATGAAAAAGGAAATATTAACCAAAAAACAGAGGAAATTGTAGGCCCTTATGAGTTACATGACTTTTTCCTTTATTATGTAGTGCGTTATGGTTTTTCTCCATCTAAAATATTATTTTTAGCAGAACATGCTTTTCATGGCGAATACGAGCGAACAGTATTATTAAAATGGTTAAAAAACTTTTATCATAGATTTTTTACGCAGCAATTTAAACGTTCTTGTATGCCAGATGGTCCAAAAGTAGGTACTATCTCCCTTTCTCCTCGTGGCGACTGGCGAATGCCATCAGATGCTTTTTATCATGTATGGATGGAAGAAATCGAAAAATTATAAAAAAGACTTTAAAAAAATGGTTTAGTATGAACTTAATGAAAGGCAGAAGTTCTTGGGGAAACTTTTTTCACTTGTGAAAAGTTTCCCCAAAGTCTACACTTCGCTCCGGTCGGTGCAGGACAAATGTCCACTGGACGTTCAGAACCCCAAACCCTTACAAGCTTTTTGAAAAAAGCTTGACCAAAAACTTTACCTTTCGCAAACGCAACAGAATGTATTTTTGACCGTTAGCGCTTTGTTGTCGTTCAACTAAAGCAACCACTCAACTCCAACACACAGCTGCAAAACATCAGTTTTACACAAAAGTTCTTTGCTACCTTTCTTTCAAGAAAGTAAACGAGGATTATGATAACGACCATGTTTTTCTGTTTTTTTGGTATATTGTATGGCTTCTTTGGGGCAATGATTTAGGCAAGAAAGGCACATATAACAATTTCCAGCATCCCAGGCAGGTTTTTCCGATTTTATATGTATTTTATGGGCAGGGCAAAGTTTTTCACATTTACCACAGCCAATACAATCCCCTGTTGTATAAAAATGTTTTGTATTTGCAAAAAATTTATAAAACAAAGCATGAAAAAAGGTACTTTTTAAAAAAGAAAATTTACCTTTTTCCACTCGGAAAAATTTATTTTTTTCTAATGCAACCATTTTTGCAATTTTACTAATACGCTTGTCTGCTTGGTTTAGACAAGTTGTTTGTTGTTCCACACTTGCAACATCAAACAAAACAACATAATTATCAGGCATAGTCAAAGAAAAACCACTATTTAAAGTAATATTTTTCTTTTTTAGTATTTTTTGCAATAGGTGCATGGTAGTACCAATATTTTCGCCACAGGTAACAACAGCAAAAGTATAATAAGGTGTTTGTGAAAGTTCTAACTTTTTTATAAAAGCAATGACAGGTTTAGGAATTCCCCAAGCATACACTGGAAAAATAAAGGCTAATCGTTCTTTTTCTTTCAAAGTATATAAAAATTGTTTTTTAGAAAGCATATCTGCCATATTACAAAGTGGTTCTTGGAGGACTTTGGAAAGTTTTTGTGCAGCATAAAGTGAATTTCCAGTTCCTGAAAAATAAAATATCATAGCAATTCCTTCTTTCTGTTCTTTTTTTTATTATACACTTTTTTTTAAAAAATTAGTATTCCTAAAACAAAAATAAGATGGGAGAACAAGGCATATGTTAGAAAATGCAATTTTATTTGCAACAAAAGCACACAAAGGACAAATGGATAAAGCTGGAAAACCCTATATTTTACATTCTTTTAGAGTTATGCTTTCCTGTAAAAAACAGGAAGAACAAATTGCAGCAGTTTTGCATGATGTTTTAGAAGATACCGATAACACAAAAGAAGATTTACAAAAAGCTGGTTTTTCAGAGGAAATTATCCAGGCAGTTATTTGTTTGACAAAACAAAAAAAGGAAGATTATTTTGCTTATATACAAAGGGTAAAGCAAAATGAAATTGCTAGAGTGGTAAAATTAGCAGACTTGCAAGACAATATGAATTTAAAAAGACTTTCTGTTATAACAGAAAAAGATAAAGAAAGAGTAAAAAAATATCAAAAAGCAAAAGAATGGTTGGAAAAATAAAAAAAAGGAAAATCAAATCTTTTCTATTCTATCAAAAGGGAATTTTAAAAAGGTACAATAATTCCAAAAGTCAAATCAATTTGCTTGTATAAATTATATAAAATTTTGTAGAAAAAAAATACATATTTTTTTATATTATTATGAAAAAATTGTATGTAATTTTAAAATTATGAAAAAAATGGCGGTTTTAATAGAATTCTATGAATTTGATATATTCTTATTATTTTTTATGATACAATGAGAATGAAAAATGTGTAAAAGGCAGGTGAACCTATGATTTTAGAAAAAGAGTATCCTTTTACTCATTTGCACGTTCATACAGAATATAGTCTTTTAGATGGTTCTGCAAAAATCAAAGAACTTGTCGAAAGAGTAAAAGAACTAGGTATGGACAGTATTGCAATCACAGACCATGGTGCAATGTATGGTGTGATTGACTTTTATAAAGCGGCGAAAGAAGTGGGTATTAAACCAATTATTGGTTGTGAAGTTTATGTTGCAAATGGCTCTCGATTAAAAAAAGAAAATAAAAGTGCTTATCAATATACACATTTAGTGCTTTTAGCAGAAAACAATGAAGGTTATCAAAATTTAATTAAATTGGTTTCCTATGGCTTTATTGATGGCTTTTATTATAAACCGAGAGTAGACAAAGAATTATTAAAAAAATATCATAAGGGTTTAATTGCTTCCAGTGCTTGTTTAGCAGGTGCGGTTGCAAGGGATATTTTAACCGTTTCTTATGAAAAAGCAAAACAAACCGCTTTAGAATATCAAGAGATATTTGGAAAAGATAATTATTATTTGGAATTGCAAGACCACAATTTAAAAGACCAAAAAAAAGTCAATGAGGCATTACGAAAAATCCATCAGCAAACCGGTATTCCAATGATTTGCTCCAATGACAGCCATTATATTTATAAAGAGGATAATGTACCACATGATATTTTGTTGTGTATTCAAACCAATAAAACGATTCATGATGAAAATAGAATGCGTTATGAAGGTGGTCAATTTTATGTTAAAAGTCCAAAGGAAATGTATGAATTATTTCCAGAAGATAAAGAAGCATTAGCAAATACACAGCGCATTGCAGACAGATGTAATGTTACATTTGTATTTCATGATTTAAAATTACCTCGTTTTGATGTGCCAGAAGGAAAAACAGCAAAACAATATTTAAGAGAATTATGCTATGCTGGTTTTGCAAAAAAATATCCTGATGCTTCCCAAGAATTAAAAAACAGATTAGATTATGAATTAGAAACCATTGAAACCATGGGCTATGTGGATTATTTTTTAATTGTTTGGGACTTTATTAAGTTTTCAAAAGATAATGGCATTATCGTAGGGCCGGGCAGAGGTTCCGCAGCAGGTAGTATTGTTTCTTATTGTCTTTCCATTACAACAATAGACCCCATCTCTTATGATTTAATCTTTGAACGTTTTTTAAATCCAGAAAGGGTAAGTATGCCAGATATTGATGTAGATTTTTGCTATGAAAGACGGCAAGAAGTCATTGATTATGTTATTGGAAAATATGGAGAAGACCATGTTGCACAAATTATAACCTTTGGAACAATGGCAGCAAGGGCTGCTATAAAAGATGTTGGCAGAGCGTTAGCCATGCCTTATGCAGATGTGGACAGAGTTTCCAAAATGATACCCACAGAATTAGGAATTACCATTGACAAAGCATTAAAAACTAACACAGAATTAAAAAGAGCCTATGAAAATGAAGAAGATACACGTTATTTAATTGATATGTCTAAAAGGCTGGAAGGTTTACCAAGACACGCCTCTACTCATGCAGCAGGTGTTGTCATTTGTCGGGATGCTGTTATGGAATATGTTCCTTTAAATGCCAATGATGGTGCTATTACAACACAATACACCATGAACACATTGGAAGAATTAGGCATTTTAAAAATGGATTTTTTAGGTTTACGAACTTTAACAGTCATACAAAATGCTGTCAAGGAAATTGAAAGAATCCATCATATCAAAATAGATATAGACCATCTTGACCAAAGTGAGCCAGAAGTATACCAACTGATTTCGCAGGGAAAAACAGAAGGTGTTTTTCAGCTAGAAAGTGGTGGTATGAAACAATTTTTAAAAGAGTTACAGCCCAGTAATTTAGAAGATTTAATTGCAGGCATTTCTCTTTACCGTCCCGGCCCAATGGATTTTATTCCAAAATATATCAAAGGAAAACGAGAAAAAGATAACATACAATATACACACCCCTCTTTAGAGCCAATTCTAAAAGCAACCTATGGCTGTATTGTTTATCAAGAACAGGTTATGCAAATTGTAAGAGATTTAGCAGGATACAGTCTAGGTAGAAGCGATTTAGTGCGTCGTGCCATGAGCAAGAAAAAAGCAGATGTTATGGCACAGGAAAGAAAAAATTTTATTTATGGAGGGGAAGGTGTTCCCGGTTGTGTAAAAAATGGGATTCCCGAAAAAATAGCAGCAAAAATTTTTGACGAAATGACAGATTTTGCAAAATATGCTTTTAATAAAAGTCATGCCGCTTGCTATGCTGTGGTAGGCTATCAAACAGCATGGTTAAAAACACATTATCCGGTAGAATTTATGGCAGCTTTAATGACAAGCGTAATGGATAATTCGGATAAAGTAGCAGGCTATATTGATGAATGTAAAAAAATGAAAATTGCATTATTACCACCTGATATTAATGAAGGATTTAGTCATTTTTCCGTATCAGATGGGAAAATTAGATTTAGTTTATCTGCAATTAAAAATGTAGGAAAAAATACAATTCATGCTTTAGTTGCAGAAAGACAAAAAAATGGAAATTATACTTCTTTAACCGATTTTTGTAATCGCATGGAAACAGGAGAATTAAATAAAAGAAGTTTGGAAAGCCTTATTAAAGCAGGTGCATTTGATTCTTTAGGCGGATTTCGTTCCCAATATATGGTCATTTATCAAAACGTGTTAGAGGGGATAGGACAATCTCGAAAGCACAATTTAGAAGGACAAATGTCACTATTTGATATGGGAGAACAAAAACAAACTTATGAAGAATTACCAGAAAGAGAAGAATATTCTATCAAAGAAAAACTTGCTTTAGAAAAAGAAGTATTAGGCATTTATGTCAGTGGGCACCCTCTGGCAGAATATGAACAACAACTAAAAGAAAAAATAAATTGTAGCAGCAAAGAAATCATAGAACAAAAAATATTTGATGGACAACGTGTTACTATTGGTGGTATGATTATCCGCAAAAGTATCAAACGAACAAGAGCCAATACCACAATGGCATTTTTAACACTGGAAGATTTAACAGGTACTTTGGAAGTTGTTGTTTTTTCAAATGTCTATGAAACCATAACGGAAAAAATAGAAGAAGATGCAGTTGTTATTATAAAAGGACGAGCCAGCATTGCAGAAGGAGAAGCAAAATTGATTGCTTCTCAAATAGATTTTTTAGAAGCAAAAACAATTACTATATTAGGCTTGATATTGGAAAAAGAAAGCAAAGCCTCCTTAGAGGATATTACAAAAATTCTTTCCAAATATCGAGGCAATACCCCCGTCTATATTTATGATAGAAAAAAAGGACAAAAGTTTAAAACAGACAGCCGTTATTGGATTCAAAAAAATGAATTTGTATTACAAGAATTAGAATTGTTATTAGGAAATAAAAATGTCATTTTAAAAAACAAAAAAAATTGATAAAATTCTTATTTACAATACTCTTTCCAGCGTTTACAATAGTGGATAGAACTGGCAATTTGCAGCGCAAAAAGAAAAAAGACCTTGATTTTAAAAAAAAGCAAGGTCAGTTTATCAAAACCTTGAAACTTCGTCCTAAACTCTACTTCCTTTCTTGAAAGAAAGGAAGCGAAAGAACTTTTAGACGGAAATTTCAGTCTACACTTCGCTCTAGTCGGTGCTAAACGAATGTCTACTGGACGTTCAGCACCCTTAAAAATATGGACTTTATAAGGAAAAACGTTAGTTTTTTCAATAAAGTTTTTTGTCCAACTTTTTTTCAAAAAAGTTGGTGGGTTTGGGCAAAGCCCAAGGTTTTGACTTTTATTTTTAAAGTTTTATTTTTCTTTGGTGCTGCTGGCTATAGAATAAAGAGAATTTTGAAGATTGGGAGGAATGGAAGCATGGAACATAATCTGAAAAAAATTGGTGTCTTAACAAGTGGAGGCGATGCGCCTGGCATGAATGCAGCAATTAGAGCGGTTGTTCGAACAGGAATTAACAACGGCATCGAAGTTGTTGGTATCCGTAAAGGATATGAAGGTTTAATGAATGCTGACATTAAAACATTGGAAGGGAAAAATGTTTCTGACATTATTAACAGAGGTGGTACTATTTTGCATACTGCACGCTGCCTTGAAATGCTTACACCAGAAGGACAAGAAAAAGCTGCAAAAATTTATAAAGTGCTTGGCTTAGATGGTTTAATTGTAATTGGTGGAGATGGTTCTTTTAGAGGTTGCCAAGCTTTAGCAAAACATGGTGTAAACTGTATTGGTATCCCTGCAACCATCGACTTAGACATGAACTGCACAGAATACACCATTGGTTTTGACACAGCAGTCAATACAGGAACAGAAGCAATCAACAAATTAAGAGATACCTCCAGTTCTCATGAAAGATGTTCTGTTGTAGAAGTAATGGGTAGAGATGCTGGTTATATTGCAATATGGTGTGCAATGGCTGGTGGAGCAGAAGAAGTATTACTTCCAGAAGAAAAAGATATGATTAACAATGAAAGAGTTATTAAACAAATTTTGGAAAATAGAAGTCTGGGAAAACGTCATAACTTGATTGTTGTTGCAGAAGGTGTAGGCGGTTCTCAAAAATTGGCAAAAGATATTCAAGAAACAACAGGAATCCAAACAAGAGCAACTATTTTAGGACACTTGCAAAGAGGTGGAAATCCAACAGCACTTGACCGTATGCATGCTTCCATTATGGGCTATAAAGCAGTACAGGCTTTAATGGCAGGTGAAAGAACAAGAGTTGTTGTTTATAATCAAGGACAATATGGCACAATGGATATTGAAGAAGCATTGACCATGCAAAAAAGATATGATGCAGAACTATATGACATTGTAAAAACATTAGCAGTTTCAAAATAAACTTCCTTTCTTAAAAGAAAGGAAGCGAAAGAACTTTAACTTTCGCTTACGTTGCTGAATGTTCCCAGAACATTCAGCAACAACCAAAGTGTGGGCTAATATTTTAAGGTTTTTACGCTATTTTTATTTTTAAGGAGGTAATTTGTTTTGCGAAGAACAAAAATTGTTTGTACTTTAGGCCCTGCAACAGACGATGTAGAAACCATCAAAGAGTTAATTCGAAATGGTTTAGATGGTGCACGCATTAACTTTTCTCATGGTACGTATGAATCTCATACCGAAATTATCAACAAATTAAAACAAGCAAGAGAAGATTTAAACGCACCAATCCCCTTGATTTTAGATACAAAAGGCCCTGAAATCAGACTAAAAACCTTTGATGCAGAAAAATATTATTTGGAAAGAAATTCAAAATTCACCTTAACAACAGAAGATATTATTGGCGACCAAAATAGAGTATCTGTAACCTATCAAGACTTACCACAAGACTTGGAAGATGGTTCCAGAGTATTAATTGATGATGGTTTGATAGAGCTTCATGTTGACGAAATTGATGGAACAGAAATTCATTGTACTGTTGTCAATGGTGGCTTTGTAAGTTCCAATAAAGGAATTAATGTGCCTGATGTTTATGTACATTTGCCATCTTTAACAGAAAGAGATATTGAAGATATTAAATTTGGTATTGAAATGGGTTTTGATTATGTTGCAGCATCTTTTATTCGTTCTGCAAAAGACGTTATCAATATTCGTAAAGTTTTAGAAGAAAATGGCGGAAATGATATTCATATTATTGCAAAAATTGAATCTCGTGAAGGTGTTATTAATATTGATGAAATATTAGAAGTTGCAGATGGTATTATGGTTGCGCGTGGCGACTTAGGTGTTGAAATTCCATCTGAAGAAGTTCCATTAGTACAAAAGTCCTTGATTGAAAAAGCAAATGCTGCAAGTAAACCAGTTATTACTGCAACACAAATGTTAGAAAGTATGGTTTCTAATCCAAGACCAACAAGAGCAGAAGCAAATGACGTTGCAAATACAATTTTTGATGGTTCTGATGCAATTATGCTTTCTGGCGAAACAGCAAAAGGAGATTATCCTGTAGAAGCAGTAGCTATGATGGCAAAAATTGCAGAAAAAACAGAACATAGTATTAATTATTCCCATAACTTAACAAGAACATTTGGTAGTGCCAAAAATATTACAAATGCCATCAGTTATGCTGCCTGCACCACAGCAGCAGAATTAAAAACAGCTTGTATTTGTACCGTTACAACCTCTGGTTTTACTGCTAGAATGATTGCAAAACATAGACCCACTTGTCCGATTGTTGGCTGTACCATGAATGAAAGAGCTTGGCGTCAAATGAATTTGGTTTGGGGTTGTAAATCATTGTATCATGAAAGACCAAAAGATGATGAAATATTTGACCTTGCGATTGAATCCGCAGTCAAAAGTGGTGTTGCAAAAAATGGCGATACGATTGTTATTGCTGTTGGTGTACCACTTGGTGTTACAGGTTCTACTAACACATTGCGAGTAGATGTCATTGGAGATGTTTTAGCAAAAGGTGTTGGTTTTGGAAAAGACAGGGTTTCTGGTACTGCGAGAGTCATCAAAGTGCTGAATGAAGCTGAAATTCATTTTAGAAAAGGCGATATTTTAGTAACAACAACAACAGATAGCGATTGGTTACCTTACATCAAAAAAGCATCTGCCGTTATTGTTGGCCCTGTAGACCCAGACCATATTAGCACTTGTCATGCAGAACATGTATGTAGAGCATTAAATATTCCAATGATTGCTTGTAATATGAAAGTAATTGATTTTATGCCAAATGATGGATTAATTACTGTTGACCCACAAAGAGGATATATTTATACTGGTATTCCAGAAAAAGAATAATAAAAAACCGCTGTCTATTTTTTAGACAGCGATTTTTGTTTGTCAAAAAGCCTTTTTTTATATTTAAGACCTTTTAAGCAAAAAATTCCTGTGCAGCAAAAACTGCATTTAACACCTTTGGAAAGCCTGTATAAGGAATACATTGGAATACATTGTAAGAGCTTGCCAAAGCTTTAAAGTAGAATCTACCATATCAACCTTCTGACTAACTACTTTTGTACGACGTGTAAATCTTGCTAAATGATGTCTTGTATTGCTGTTATCTCTTTCTATCTCATTTGTATATCTTTTACCTATTACATGCCTTTTTGTAGGAAGAACTTTTGCAAATGCTTCCCAATTATTAGTATAAAATGTTGCTTTTTGCAAATGCTTTACTTTATCATATAATTTTTTGAAAGTTTTTGTATTACGATTTCCAAGTTCCCATGCAATCGTTCTTCCTGTTCTTTTGTCAAGAGCCTTAATAACCCATAATTTGTTTTTTTTGACTTAACTTTCAGACGTTTCTTTTATCCATCTATACACAAGTGATGGATGCGTGTTGAAAATCTTTGCTAACATACGAAAAGAACAAATGAGAATATAAAAGAACACATAATGCCTTTTTAGCTTTTATTTTCTCATTTGTTCTTGCATCTCCTTCCATAAAATGACAGCCGCATTCTTTACACTCATATCTTTGTTTATCATTCACTTTACCACTTTTTATGTTTTTACTTGATCCACATTTTTTACATACTGGCATAATAATTTTTTCCTTTCTTATTTTTATTATTATGCCCCTAACTATAATTTAGTAAACACTCTCAAATTCTTTTAGCAGTACACTAAATTACTTTGCAAATTGTGGTGTATAAAACTATAAAAAGCCATCACAATTTTATGTAACAGCTTCTTATAATATTTTTAATTTGTTTTCATACAGAATTTAAATCAATGTTGTTTATTGAACATCAAACTCTATTTTTATTCATTTGTATTAGAAGACTCAACTTCATTATTCATCTTTTCTTCCAAAAGATAAACATTTTTTACCCAATTATCATAGCAAACCTGAAGTAGTTTTTTATCATATCTTGAAAATGAGAGCTGCGTTTCATTGCCATCAATGTCTTTAGCTTTAATCTGAATGTCAGGATTATCATTTGCATAACCTTGTCCCTCATATTCAATTGATTTTATATCACTAGAAAGAATTTTATACTGTTTTATTACTTTTTCTGCAAGTTCCTTATATTCTTCACAATTATTAGGCAAACTTCCATCAAATCCCTTATTGACATTTTTATTTAATAGAATATCTCTGCATGTAGCACTGATTTTGCCAGTAACAGCATCAACAGTAAAGTAATATGCTACATTATT
Organism: uncultured Clostridia bacterium; assembly: GCA_910587195.1. Classification (GTDB taxonomy): domain Bacteria; phylum Bacillota; class Clostridia; order Lachnospirales; family Anaerotignaceae; genus Coprocola. Next base: position 15,771 of record CAJUKL010000039.1, read on the forward strand.
GTCAAAATCAATATTGCCTATCCATTCAGAACTAACACAAGTTTCTCCTACAGGGCAATACCACATATTTACAGTTTTGTCTTTAGCATCAAAATTGAATATCCTAATTAAATCTTTGACACCTACTTTTGCAGCTTCTTCCATTGAGATAACATTTTTATCTGGCAAGGGAGAGCCCTCTTCCATAACAATTTTATAGTTGACTTCAAAATTGTCATTAAAATTTTCATTGGCTGTATACTGAGCATTTTGAGCAAATGAATATTGTGTATCAACATACTCAACTTTTGAAAGCTCAGCAGCTTTAACAGATGAAACTGCTACACCAAATACTGCTAAAAATGACATGATAATAGTGGCAGCTCCAAAAACTTCTTTTTTAAAATCAGAAACATTAAATTTCATACTTATTACCTCCAATTATCTATTGATCTAATCATTTTACAGTTAAAATTTCTCCGGATATATTTTTAACTTAAAATGATAATAATACCATTTTATAATAAAGTTATAATCATTTTGTTATCATTTTGTAAAAGTTAGTTTGACTGTTGTACCTGTGCTATCTGAACTAAAATGAAGCATAGCATTATGCTTTAATACGATTTCGTTGCATAATGTCAAACCGATTCCAGCACCACCATCCTCTCTATTCCTACTTTTGTCTACTCTGTAAAACGCTTCTGTTAAGTGCTTAATAGAATCTTTTGGTATTTCCTTTCCGTTATCATAAATTGTCACATTTATATATTCATTATTGTCTTTAGATGATTTAATGATTATCTTTCCGTTTTTATCACAGGCTTTTACTGCATTATCAATAATATTTGAAAATAAACATTCTATAAGTGCTTCATCACCTTTTATAATAAAATCCTCTGATTCCAATATAACCTGAATATTTTTTTCATTCAGCCTTATTTTAAAAGAGGTTAAAATTTTTTTAATTATATCACTTAAATTGATACAACTAAATTTCATATCTTGCTCTCTATATAGAGCTAATTTCAATAATCTTTGAGAAATATCCTGTAATCTTTTACTTTCTGACATTATAATATTTGTTGACTCAAACTTATCTTCTTCTGTTAATTTTGCTTTCTGTATGTATTCTGCATATCCATAAATATTCGTAAGAGGAGTACGAAGTTCATGAGCCAGATTATCAATAAAGTTTTGTTTTTGTTTTGCAATTTCTATATATTTGTTGATATTCTTTTTAATCTCATCAGCCATATAATTAAAGCTGACGGCAACCTTTTTTATTTCCCCTTTCCCTTTTACACTTATACTACTGTAATCTCCTTTTGCTATTTTTTCGGCAGCAGCAGTTATTTCAGTTAATGGTTTAAATATATAATAAATAACAATATATAATACTATTGCTAAAATTACAGACAAAATGAAAGAAAATGAAAAAAATAATTTGCACATATCATTCCAATTTTCAATTTCTGCACTTAAATCATAACAGTATATAACCGTTAAATAATGAAATGGTTTTGGTAAATTACCTAAAATAAATAAATAATTCTTATTATTTTCTGTGTTATAAAAAACTCTTCTTTTATTCATATCCAAATTTGTATTAAAATCACTGCTTATATTGGGAAGTGTGGATTTTATTACAACATCATTTTTTAAAAGACCCAGATAAACTGGCTGTTTTTGATAACAAATAAAATAGGAATCAAATAAAAGTTCTTCTTCAATATCTATCCCTTTATTTGTTTTATCATCTATTTCACTTTTTTTTCGATATTCTACATGACTTAAGTCATTATAGTAGGAAGATATCATAAAATAATGTTCTCCCAAAGCTCTTTCTTTTATGTTTGAAATATTATCTCTTAAACTGAAAGTTAATATAAATAATATTCCTCCATATAAAAATATTAAAAAGATTAAAAGTGTTACTAAATAAGTTTTTAGCCTCATAAATGATACGAAACCTTTCTATTTTATATTTCTAATCTGTATCCCAGTTTATATACTGTTTTAATTTGCTCGGTTAAATCCAATTTTTTTCTTAATTTTTGAATGTGAACATCAACTGTTCTTGTATCGCCCTCAAAATCAAATCCCCACGCAAGTTCCAATAACTTTTCTCTTGACATAGCAATATTTCTATTTTTCACAAGCACCTCAAATAATTCAAATTCTTTTGGGGTACATTCAATGATGTTACCATTTTTATAAATCAAATGTTTGCTAAAATCAATTTTTATATTTTTAAATTCAAAAAAATCATCATCTTTTTTGACTCTCCTTAACACAGCTTCAACCCTTGCTATCAGTTCAACCATTTCAAAAGGCTTTACGATATAGTCATCAGCTCCTAATGTCAATCCTTTTACTTTATCTTGAAGGCTATCCTTTGCAGTTAAAAAAATCACAGGAATAAAATTTATATTTTCATATACTTGATAACCATCAATTTTAGGAAGCATTATATCTAATATCACTAAATCAATGTTTTTTTCTCGTACAATTTTATCTGCATCTATGCCATCAAACATAGAATAACACTGATGTCCAACAAGATGTAAATTTTTTTGAATTAAATTGTTTATTGATTTTTCATCTTCAATAATCAGTATATTAGCCATATTACCACCCTTAAATTACCTAAAAAATATTTTCATATATTATCCTAAAATATAATATCATAATAATGTTATCAAGTTGTAAAAATTAATTATTTTTTACAATATATCATTTTTTCGATTAATTTTGCAATTAATAGTCATTAAAAATATGAAATTCATCAATAATTGCTTCAATTTATTTATCAAAAATTACCTTTCTCTACTTTTATATTGTTTTATATTTTGTTTATATAAACTTGCTTCTTTTTTTAATTCCTTCAATTTTTCTATAATACTTTCTTTTTCAGCATGTTTTTCTTTTTTCCATTGTTCTGTAGCCCTTTCGCTTTCAAAATACACTTTTAAAAATATTTCTATATCTTTATAACCTTGTTTATGAACCATTTCTTGTAAATTTCCTTTACCTATGTTAATATTCTTTTTGCAACTTTCTATTTCCTGCTGAAGTAATCTTTTTTGTTTTCCTTTAAAAAATCCTCTTATATTCTTCAGTTCTTTTTCTAATTTTGGTAATTCTACATTTTCTAATTTTTGTATTTCTTCCACTTGTCTATGTAATTTTAAATTTAAAGTTTCCATTTTCTTAAATTTTTCAATGTCAACGTTTAAAGTAGGTTTTAACTGCATTTTATGTTTTTTAACAACATATTTTAAAATAGCATTTGCATTTATCATAATCTGATAAAATAGTTCAAGTTTCCAACCTTCCATTTGCATAGATTGTTGTATTTTTTCTGTTATTTCATTTTACAGTTATCAAACATTTTTTGACGGGAATCTTCTGAAATGCTTATAATTTGGTGACGTTCAGATTCAGGTATACCTGTTGCATCCATTCCTGGAACAACAAGACCGCCCGCAGTAAAATCTCCATCACTGTTATATTGCCTCATTACATTTTGCATATGTGCTTTTCGTCCACCCAACAACTCATACAGCATTTTCTGTTCAGGTGTCATAGCTGCCTCTTCTTCCATAAGAGCTGCTAATTTTTCTTTTTCTACCTTTTTATATTGTATGGTATTATTTTTAATATTTGTATAATTTATATTAATATTGAACATATTTAACCCTCCCTTAATTGATTAGAATATTTTAATTCAAATATAAACACGCTTATTATAAATGTCGACGTCCTTCCGAAAAAAATTAATATAAATTTGAATTTGTAATATTATTATGCATTATCATTCGTTTTTGCCGCTTCATACTGTGACAAATTATGTAATTTTGCTACAAAATTGATTACATCACCTTTTTCACCACAACCAAAGCAATAATATCTTTCTGGCACCTTCATGCTTGGGTGTCTGTCATTATGAAATGGACAACATACCATATCATTTTGATTTACATTCAAGCCATAGTGCATCGCAGCTTGTTTCGTTGTAATATTTTCTTTTACCTGTTCAAAAATATTCTTCATAAAGTACCCTCTTTCTTTATAAAAGTCCCTGAACAGATGTTAATTAAAAAAATTTGTCTTTTTTATTATTTTATGATATACTGAATTTGCAGATTCGGTATATCAGAACATCTGATTATCAGGGACTTGTCCAAGTAATTTAACTTGGGCATTTTTCATTTGTCTTTTTTTGATTTAACAGTTCTGCAACCGCTTTTTGTTGGCTAGGATACAAATGTCCATATGTATTTAATGTGATTTTAATATCTCTATGTCCCAGCCTTTCTTTTATAATCAATGGTTGTACCCCTTGATAAATAAGGTACGCGGTATGACTGTGCCTTAGTGAATGTAGCCTAATCCTTTTCACACCTGCTTTTACACAATGTCTTTTTAATTTATGTTGTATTGCTTCTGTCACAATAGGAAACAGTCTTTCATTTTCTGGCAGTTTATAAAATTTATTTACATAATTTTTTATTTCTTCTGCTAAAAATTCTGGAATATCTATTGTTCTGATGGACTGTTCTGTTTTTGGTGTTGTAATAACATCTTTTCTATTAATTCTGTAATAAGTCTTTCTAATGTTTATTTGATTGCTTTTAAAATCAATATCTTGTAATGTTAAAGCAAGTAGTTCACCTATTCTGCAACCTGTCCAAAACAAAATTTCAAATATAACATAATATCTGCTATCTTTTTCAATAGTAGCAATAAATTTGTCATACTCCTCTTTTGTCCAAAAATCCAATCTATCTGCATCAGATTTTCCCATTTTCTTTACATTTGGGGTTTGGGGGAACACCAACAAGTGTGGAAAGGGATATCCCTATCCCCTGCTTGCAATCAATGTAGTTTCTTTTTTATATACAGATTTTTTTGTTTTAAAATATTTTCCAATTTTGAGATTAACTCTAAAAAATAGTTTTTATTTTTTGTTTTTTAAAGTATTTCAATTAATAATTTTGATATAAAAATATTCTGATTAATGACAAAATATGATATACTATTATTTAGTAATTTTTAATGGAGGGAATTGTATGACAGATGCAGAACAGAGAGCAGCGGCAAAACAATTTGTCCAAGACTGGAGTGGAAAGGGTTACGAAAAGGGAGAAAGTCAACCATTTTGGCTTGCTTTATTAAGAAATGTATATGGTGTGGAGCAGCCTGAAAAATTCATTACATTTGAGGAGCAAGTACATCTTGACCATACCAGTTTTATAGATGGATTTATACCAGCGACTCATGTTTTAATTGAGCAAAAAGGCTTAGGAAAGAATTTGAACAAACCTATCAAGCAATCAGATGGAACATCTTTGACACCATTTCAGCAAGCAAAGAGATATTCTGCGGAATTACCTTATTCTGAAAGACCACGCTGGATAGTAACTTGTAATTTTAAAGAATTTTATATCTATGATATGGAGCGTCCTACAGGAGAGCCAGAAATTGTACTTTTAGAAAATTTGGGAACGGAATACTACAGACTACAATTTTTGGTAGATACTGGTGATGAAAATATTAAAAAGGAAATGGAAATTTCACTACAAGCAGGAGAAATTGTTGGGACGCTTTATGATGCTTTTTTAAAAGAATACAAAGACCCTGATGACCCAGAAACACTTAAAAATTTGAATGCTCTTTGTGTTCGATTGGTATTTTGTTTGTATGCAGAAGACGCTGGAATTTTTGGCAGCCATAAAATGTTTCACAACTATTTACAGGCTCATGAAAAAGAAATTAGAAGAACTTTAATTGATTTATTTAGGATTTTGGATACTGAAATACAGAAAAGAGACCCTTATTTAGACGAAGATTTGCTTGCCTTTCCTTATGTGAACGGTGGATTGTTTGCGGATGAAAATATTGTGATTCCAAGATTAAATGAAACCATTATTGATTTGATTTTACATAAAGCAAGTGAAAATTTTGACTGGTCAGCGATAAGTCCGACTATTTTTGGTGCGGTATTTGAAAGCACATTAAACCCAGAAACAAGACGAAAAGGCGGTATGCATTACACTTCTATCGAAAATATTCATAAAGTGATTGACCCACTTTTTTTGGACGAGTTAAAAGAAGAATTACAAAAAATTAAAGAAATTCAAACTATCAAAACAAGGGAGAAAAAATTAAATGATTTTCAAATAAAGTTATCAAAATTGAAATTTCTTGACCCAGCTTGTGGCAGCGGAAACTTTTTGACAGAAACTTATATTTCATTAAGAAGAATTGAAAATGAAGTGATAAAACTTTTGATAGACTGCAAAAAGGGAACGACAGAAGGGCAAATTATATTAGGTAGCACGAATCCGATTAAGGTTTCAATTAGCCAGTTTTATGGTATTGAAATCAATGACTTTGCCGTAACCGTTGCAAAAACAGCGTTATGGATAGCCGAAAGCCAAATGATGAAAGAAACAGAGGATATTGT
>CAJUKL010000040.1 GCA_910587195.1 uncultured Clostridia bacterium
TCGTTTATCCAAAACAACCATTCCACTCCAACGCACACCTGCAAAACGAAGTTTTGCACAAAAGTTCTTTGTCCAACTTTCTTTCAAGAAAGTTGGTGAAGTTTGAGGCAAAGCCTCAATGTTTTAAGCTTTTAAAGATTCATGAATAGCAGCAGCCGCTTTTTTTCCTGCACCCATAGCAAGAATAACTGTTGCAGCACCGGTTACTGCATCTCCACCAGCATAAATACCCTCTCTTGTAGTTTCATTAGTATCCTCATTGACAACAAGGCAACCTTTTTTATTGGTTTCTAGTCCTTTTGTAGTGCTTCTAATCAAAGGATTTGGTGATGTTCCTATCGACATAACAACAGTATCTACCTCTAAAACATAATTAGAACCTTCTACTGCAACAGGTCTTCTTCTACCACTTGCGTCCGGCTCTCCTAATTCCATTACTTGACATTCCATACCCGCAACTTTTCCGTTACCATCATTTAGTATTTTAACAGGATTTCTCAAAAGGTGAAATTCAATACCTTCTTCTTTGGCATGATGTATTTCTTCTAAACGAGCAGGCATTTCTACCTCAGAACGACGATATACAATATAAACATGTTCTGCTCCTAATCTTTTTGCACATCTTGCAGCATCCATTGCAACATTACCGCCACCGACAACTGCAACTGCTTTACTCTTTTTAATTGGAGTGTCATATTCCTCTATATAAGCTTTCATTAAATTGATACGAGTTAAGTATTCATTGGCAGAATATACTCCAACAAGTGCTTCTCCTTCAATACCCATAAAAGAAGGTAATCCTGCACCAGAACCAATAAAAACAGCATCAAAATCCATATCTTCTATGAGTTCATCAATGGAAAGCACTTTACCAATTACCATATTTGTCATAAGTTTTACGCCCATGGCAGAAAGTTTATCAATCTCTTTTTGTACAATTGCTTTTGGCAATCTAAACTCTGGAATACCATAAACTAGTACACCACCGGCTGTATGGAATGCCTCAAAAATCGTCACTTCATAGCCCAATTGTGCCAAATCTCCAGCACAGGCAAGTCCAGAAGGTCCAGAACCAACAATCGCCACCTTTTTGCCATTAGAAGCCGTTTTTTGTGGCATAACTTCTCCATGATGTTCCATATACCAGTCCGCAACAAAACGCTCTAACCTACCGATTGCTACAGGTTCTCCTTTTAAGCCTCTCACACATTTCGACTCACATTGACTTTCCTGTGGACAAACTCTACCACATATAGCAGGTAATGCATTAGTTGCGGTAATAACTTCATATGCCTTTAAAAAATCACCTTTTGCAACTTCTGCAATAAATTCTGGGATTCTAACATTGACAGGACAGCCTGAAACGCAAGGTTTATGTTTACAATTTAAGCAACGTTGTGCTTCTTCTATTGCCATTTCAGTAGTATATCCAAGTGCCACTTCTTTAAAATTTTTATTTCTAATATCTGGAGCCTGCTCCGGCATTTTTATCTTTTCTGTATTCATATTAGGCATAGTTACTATCTCCTTTTTTATACTAAATTCAAACTTTATCGCTTTTCTCCAGTTAAGCGACAGATATGGGTTTCTGCTTCTTCTGCTTCTCTTTGTTTATAAATAGAATTTCGATTCATTAATTCATCAAAATCAACTGCATGTCCATCAAAATCAGGGCCATCTACACAAGCAAATTTAATTTTACCGCCCACCGTCACACGACAGCCACCACACATACCAGTGCCATCAATCATAATTGGATTTAAGCTCACAATCGTTTTGATACCATATGGTTTTGTTGTTAGGCTAACAAATTTCATCATGGGAATGGGGCCTATTGCAATTACAGCATCATATTGATTTCCTGCATCAATTAAAGATTTTAATTTATCAGTAACAAATCCCTTTTCTCCATAAGAACCATCATCTGTTGTCAAATAATAATGGCTAGAAACGGCTTTCATTTCTTCTTCCAATATCACAATGTCTTTATTTCTAAAGCCAACAATCACATCAACTTCTACTCCTGCGGCATACAATGCTTTTGCTTGTGGATAAGCGATTGCACAACCTACGCCGCCACCAATAACAGCAACTTTTTTAAAGTTTTCATAATCTGTAGGAACACCCAGCGGGCCTACAAAATCTGCAATACTTTCTCCTTCTTTTTTTTCAGCCAACAATTTTGTAGATAATCCAACTTTTTGAAAAATAACAGTTACTGTTCCTTTTTCCCTGTCATAGTCTGCAATCGTTAAAGGAACTCTTTCACTATATTCATCTACTCTAAAAATAATAAATTGCCCTGCTTTTGCCTTTTTTGCAACAAAAGGTGCTTCTATTTCCAGTAGGGTAACTGCTTCATTTAATTCTTTTTTCTTGATAATTTTAAACATATGCTATCCTTCTCCTTTTTTTGAGCTTTTAAAAAAGCATTGTTTTTTAAAAGAAATTTGTTACAATTATACCATAACCATTTGATTTATCAACTGTCAATATTACTAGATTTAGGAGGATATTGTTTTGGGATACACATTAGAAGATTTAAGAGAAATCATAAAACAATTACGTGCAGAAAACGGCTGTGCATGGGATAAGGTACAAACACATCAAACATTACGAGAAGCAATGTTAGAAGAAGCATATGAAGTAGTAGAGGCAATTAACCACAATGATACTGAAAATTTAAAAGAAGAATTAGGTGATGTCCTTTTACAGGTAGTATTTCATGCGCAAATAGAGGAAGAACAAAAAAATTTTGACTTATCAGATGTCATTACAGCCATTAGCCAAAAAATGATATACAGACACCCCCATGTTTTTGGCACACAAAACAAAGAAAATAGCGATACTCCAGAAAAAGTTTTGCAAAACTGGGAACAACTTAAGAAAAAAGAAAAAAATTATCAGACCCAAACAGACGCCATGAAAAAAATTCCAGATGTGCTTCCTGCACTTACCAAAGCAAAAAAAGTACAAAAAAAAGCAAAAGATGTCGGCTTTGATTTTGAAAATATACAGCAGGCAATGGAAAAAGTAAAGGAAGAAATACAAGAACTGGAAGAAACTTTTTCCCAGTCTAAAGAGCGTCAAGAGGAAGAATTGGGCGATTTATTATTCGCAATCGTAAATATCTCAAGATTTTTACAATTAAATCCAGAGTTTGCCTTGACAAAAGCTGTGAAAAAGTTTATAAATAGATTTGAGTGTGTCGAGCAAAAAGCTCTGATAGACAAAAAAAGTCTTTCTGACATGACTCTGGAGGAGTTGGAACTGTTCTGGTTGCAAGCAAAGCACAGCAAAAGTCCAACAGAAGAATAACTTTTTTTTTACAAGGAGGACAAAATATGAACAAATCCGAATTAGTTGCGGCAATGGCTGACAAGGCTAAAATGAGTAAAAAAGATACAGAAAAAGTATTAAAAGCATTTGAAGAAGTTGTTACAAATGAATTAGCAAACAATCAAAAAGTACAATTAGTAGGCTTTGGTACATTTGATGTAGCAGAAAGAGCTGCAAGAGAAGGTAGAAATCCACAAACAGGAGAATCTATGCCTATTCCAGCATCAAAATCCCCAAGATTTAAAGCAGGAAAAGCATTAAAAGATGCTGTAAATAAGTAAAATGTATAAGATGTCAGTGCGCATTTGCCTACTGACATCTCCTTTTTTTAAAACCTTAAAACTCCATTTCAAATTCCACTTACTTTCTTGAAAGAAAGGTAGCAAAGAACTTTTGTGCAAAACTTCGTTTTGCAGCCGTACGTCGAGCTTGAACAGTTGTTATAGTTGAACGACAACGGAGCACCAACGGTTAAAATTTAGAATCTGTTCCATATGCAAAAGGTAAAAGTTTAAAGAAAGGAGAAGCTACTCAAAGAAGAAATAAACAAAAGCTAAAAGTGCAAAAAATTTATTATAGTATTGCATTAAGACTAGTAGTAAGTCGAAAGCATATACGTTGAAGCAGAAAAAAATAACCATGAGGTGTTCCATTCTCCGTAGGCGTATATTTATTCATATTTTGAGTAGCAAAAAATAATGAAAAGAGTAGCAAAGTTTGAAAAAGTTAGTTTTTCACAGTTTTTTAAAGATTGGCAAGATACCTTTGAAAATGTAACAGAAAAGGAATGTCAACAAATCTATCATCAGCTTTTGTTGCCTGCTCGTGCAACAAAAGGTTCTGCCGGATATGATTTTTTTGCACCTATTTCTTTTACCCTTTCTCCTCAACAGACAATTAAGTTTCCAACAGGGATTCGGGTAAAAATAGAAGAAGGTTGGGTATTAAAATGTTATCCTCGTAGTAGTTTTGGGTTTCAATATCGTCTCCAATTAAATAATACGGTAGGAATTATTGACAGTGATTATTACTTTTCTGAAAATGAGGGACATATTTTTGCAAAAATGACGAACGACAGTAAGGAAGGAAAAACGCTTTCTATGCCACAAAAGGCAGGCTTTATGCAAGGCATTTTTGTAGAATATGGTATTACAATGGACGATAGTGTCCAAGAAATACGAAATGGTGGTTTTGGTAGTACGACAAAATAATCATCTAAAAGGAGTGTTATGCTTGGTAGAATTGTTTAAATTTGGCATAAACAACTGTTATGTACTTTCTGGCGAAAAATACGCTATTTTAATTGATACTTGTCCAGAACGATATGCAGGTGCGCTTTTTGAAACAATAAAACATAAAAACATTACTTTACTCCTTCTTACACATGGACATACAGACCATATTGCTTGTACAAAATATATTGCAGAAAAACTGCATATTCCTGTTGCAATGCATCAAAAAGACTATCCCTTAATTCAACAGCCTTCTGCGCAAAAAATGTCTGCTGTTACACCGCTTGGACTTGCTATGTGCCAAAAAGTAAAACATCAAAAACCAGTTCCTTTTTTTGAACCAGATATTTTTATAACACATGGACAGCGTTTAGAAGAATATGGTGTAAAAGGCAAAATTTTTGCCTTGGCAGGACATACAGAAGGGTCGCTTGGTATTTGGACACCAAACAAAGAATTTTTTGTAGGAGATGCTATGATGCATTTTACACCTTTTTTAAAACCTTGCCTTTATCACAACAAATTAGAAATGGAACACAGTTTTTATAATATCTGTCAAAGTGATGCTGCCGTTATTTATATGGGGCATGGAAAACCTATTTTTAAACAAAATACATTGATAAAGTGGACAAAAGTACAATATAAAACAAATATGGTTTCTTTAAACTCTTGCCGCTGCGAAACCAAAAAAAAGAAATAAACTTGCAAAGGTAAAAACACAATAGGGTTGGTAGTCCCTATGCAGTTAAAGATAACTGTCAGTAACCTTCCTCGCCTGTGCATTTGGCACATAGGTCGTCCCTCCTTTGTTTATCAAAGGAGGAAGAACACAATGAAAGCAACATTTACTGTATTTTTTGAGGCACCTTTTTGGAAAGGAATTTATGAAAGAGAAGAAAAAAATAAATTATCTGTCGCAATCGTTATTTTTGGGGCAGAACCAAAAGATAAAGAAGTATTAGAATTTCTAAACACAAATTTTATAAAACTTTCCTTTAGCAAAGAAGTTGCAGCAAAACAAAAGCCAAATATCATAAAGTATAAGCGCTTGCAAAGAAAAATTAAAAAAGAAACACAGCCAAAAGGAATTGGTACAAAATCACAGCAAGCATTACAGCAGCAAAGAGAGTTACATAAAACAGAAAGAAAAGAAACACAAAAAGAAAAGAAAAAAATCTTAGAACAAAAATATTTTGAGCAAAAACAGCAAAAAAAGAAACAAAAAAGAAAAGGACATTAAATCAGTTTATCAAAAAACTGATTGCAGCTTGTCAAAAAAGTAGTTTATTATAAAACTAATAAAAGTTGGAAGTTTTTGAGGAAACTTTTTTCACTTGTGAAAAGTTTCCCCAGGTCTACACTTCGTTCCGGTCGGTGCAGAACAAGCGTCTACTGGACGCTTTGTATCCCTTCAAAAACACGCTTGCAAGCGTAAAAAAACCTTGAGAGCTCTGCTCTCAAACTCTCGCAAGCTTTTTGAAAAAAGCTTGATCAAAAACTTTTTCTTTTGCAAACAGAACAGATTCTAAATTTTAACCTCTGGTACTCCGTTGTCGTTCAATTACAACCAGCGTTCAATGTCACTACACGGCAGCAAAACGCCAGTTTTGCACAAAAGTTCTTTGCTTACTTTCTTTCAAGAAAGTAAGGGAAAAAAGCTTGACCAAAAACTTTTTCTTTTGCAAACAGAACACAGAAGTTTATTGGCAGACTGAAATCAGTTTATCAAAAAATTGATTGGTGGACAAATAAAGTTCCTTTAAGAGTGAACTATCCGCCGCTTAAAGACAGCGGTCTTAATCCGTCATCTAAAATGAATGGGATTGCAACCGCTTTATTTCAATGTACTGTCATTAAAGCTGCCTTTACTGCTCTATGCCAACCTTTTAATTTTTTATCTCGTAATTCTTGTGACATAGCAGGATAAAAAGTTTTTTCTATTTCCCGATTTTTACAAATATCTTCTTTATCTTTCCAATAGCCAACAGATAACCCTGCAAAATATGCAGCACCTAATGCTGTTGTTTCAATGCAAGCAGGGCGGTCTATTGGTACATTAACAATATCTGATTGAAATTGCATTATAAAGTCATTGGTACAAGCACCACCATCTACTTTTAAGGAATGTAATGCAATATGAGAATCTTCCTCCATTGCCTTTAATACATCATAAGTTTGATATGCAAGAGATTCCAATGTAGCACGCACAATATGATTGGAATCAACCCCCGCAGTTAACCCAATGATGGCACCTCTCGCATAGGAATCCCAATAAGGTGCACCTAATCCCGCAAATGCTGGTACAAAATAAACTCCCTTCGTATCTTCCACCTGTTGCGCTATTTTTTCAGATTCTGATGCTGTTTGAATCATATGCATTTTATCCCTTAGCCATTGAATTGCTGCCCCTGCCGTAAAAATAGAGCCTTCTAAAGCATAAGTTACCGTATCCTCTATTCCCCATGCAATGGTAGTTAAAAGTCCATGTGTCGAAAAAACTGGCTTTTCTCCTGTATTCATTAATAAAAAGCAGCCTGTTCCATAAGTATTTTTTGCATTTCCCGCAGTAAAACAATTTTGTCCAAATAAAGCAGCTTGTTGGTCACCTGCCACCCCTGTGATAGGAATAGTACCTCCAAATAATGTAGTATCTCCAAAGTGAAAACTAGAAGGACAAACTTTAGGTAACAAAGATTGCGGAATTTCTAACTCTTGCAAAATCTCCTTATCCCACTCTAGGGTATTGATATTAAATAACATCGTGCGGGAAGCATTAGAATAATCTGTGGCATGAACTGCACCATCAGTCAACTTCCATATCAACCAGCTATCTGTTGTGCCAAACAGCAGTTTTCCTTTTTGTGCTTTTTCTTTTGCTTGGGGAACATTTTCCAATATCCAGTGTATTTTTGTAGCAGAAAAATAAGCGTCAATAAGCAACCCTGTTTTTTGACGAAAACTATCTGACAATCCTTTTTTAATTAGCATATCTGCATAAGATGCAGTACGTCTGCATTGCCACACAATAGCAGGATATACTGGCTCTCCTGTATCTTTATCCCACAAAATTGTTGTTTCTCTTTGATTTGTAATACCAATGGCAGAAATATTTTTATGCGTTGCACCAATGCGTAAAAGTGCTTGTTTTACAACTTCTATCTGCGTTTGATAAATTTCGTTTGGGTCATGCTCTACCCAACCAGGTTGCGGATAATATTGTGTATATTCTTTTTGCGCCATACTCATGATATTGCCTTTTTTATCAAACAAAATACAGCGACAGCTTGTAGTGCCTTGGTCTAGTGCCATAATATATTTTTGCATATCAACTTTCCTTTCTTTTTTTAACGGGGTAAAGCAAAAAGACCTTGAGAGAATAAAATAAAACGACTCTCAAGGCTTATGAGTTACATAAAAGGATTTGTTTTTCTTTCATATTCCAATGTTGTAGAAGGGCCATGTCCGGGATAAACAACATAATCACCTTCTAAATTTTTTAATCTTTTTAAAGAATCCATCATTGTTTTTGCGTCACCAGTTGGAAAATCCACTCTACCACAAGAGCCTAAAAACAAGGTATCTCCCGAAAATATGGTATTTTCTATCACAAAACAGATACTGCCTTCTGTATGACCGGGTGTTTCCATGACTTTAAATACTAAATTTCCTACGGCAACACTCTCTCCTTCTTTTACTGTAATATCTGGTGTAAGGCTTAAAGGTCTATGGGACATAGTAGAAGCGTTTAAATTAGGGTCTGACAGTAATGGTATTTCTTTCTCACAAGCACATACCAAACAGCCATATTTTTCTTGTACTTCTTCTACAGCACCAATATGGTCAAAATGTCCATGTGTAAGCAAAATATGGGTAGGTTTTAAATTATTTTGGTCAATATAGTTGTAAAGTGCTGTAGTATTGCCATCACAATCTATAATAGCACAATTTCCTTGTTCGTTAGATACAACATAGCAATTTGTTCCAATGTAACCCATTTCAAATGTTTTAATATTCATATTTTTTCTCCTTTATTAATTAAGCATTTCGTTTTCCTCTAATTTCATTTATTGTCAATTTTAATACTGCTGTTGCTTCTAATGCCTCTGGGCTAAAAGAAAGTTGCTTTTTATCTGTATATTGTTTCATAATGACAGTAAATGCTTGCAATTTTTGTTCTTGTGGTAGTTTTTCCAAATATCCTGTTCCACATACGCTTTCATATTTCATTGTATAGTTACAAGCCTTTTCGCCTTCCACAAGCTTATGTGTTCCATCAAACTCAAAAGCAACAGCATTATTTTTTTCCAACAACTCCATTTTTTTACCTGCATTTGCTCCATGAAAATAAAGTGTAATGGTATCATTTTCTAATGTTGCACCAAAATTAAGTGGTACAATATAAGGAAATTTTTCATCAAAAAAAGCAAGGCGACACACATCACATTTTTGAATGATATTAAATATTTCTTGTTTTTCTGTTATTTCTCTGTCTTTTCTTCTCATAAATAAAACCTCCCTTTAAAACACATTTATTTTTTGAAGTAATTTTAATACTATCTTCTTTTCTTAAAAACAGAACAGATTCTAAATTTTAACCGCTGGTGCTCTGTTATTGTTCAACTACAATAATCATTCTACTCCAAAGCACAGCGGCAAAGCGAAGTTTTGCACAAAAGTTCTTTGCTACCTTTCTTTCAAGAAAGGTAGCAGGAAGTGGTTTCTATTAAGCTGAACGAAAGTCGGAAGTTCTTGGGGAAACTTTTTTCACTTGTGAAAAGTTTCCCCAGCAGGCGTTGCCTGTTTCCCCTTCAAAAACACACTTGCAAGCAAAAAAAACCTTGGGCTTTGCCCAAACCCACAAGCTTTTTGAAAAAAGCTTGACCAAAAACTTTTCTTTTTGCTAACGGAACAAAACGATTTTTTAACGTATGGTGGTTCATTGTCATTCAACTCAAGCAACCACTCCACTCCAACGCACGGCAGCAAAACAAAGTTTTGCACAAAGTTCTTTGCTAAGCTTTCTTTCAAGAAAGCATCAAGAAAGGAAGTCTTTTATTTTTCCTTGCGCTTCAAAATATTTTGTCATAAATTTTCTGTCAGACTCTCTTACTAATTCATACGTACGATTGATAAAACAGCCATCCTCTGTGATGGTACCTTCTCCCATGACAGTGATAATTAAATTAATTCTGTTTTGTATTGTGCCAATTCTGTAAATGCCATCATTGCATAAAATTGGTTCTGTGTTTTGTACACTTTCCACTTTTACAATTTTTCCAATACTGTTTCCAGAAGTTTTGTCATAGAGTTCGTCACCCTCTTTTACATTCTGTAAAGCATATTCTCGCACCCCTCTGATTTCTACAGTATAAGTTACAGGCTGCAATTCTGCTGTTCCACCCGTTTTATCCAATACTCCAAATTTATAATAGGTGCCCGCTGCTAATATTAAAACAATAATAATGACACAAAGGTCAATAAAATTGATTTTTCCAAATAATTTTCCTTTGTTATCTGCTACTCTCAAAAAGCATACCTCCTATCTTCCTATTGTTAATATAAATCCTTTACCTGCATAACCATTTCCTTTGACAGAAATATCTTTGCCTGCTTTAATGACATACCCACCATCTACTTTAAAATCAGGCCCATCTTCAATTACATTTGCTTCTACAACAAGAATGACAGTTTCTTTGCCTTCAATGGTACTTTCTATCATGGCACCGTTCACTTTATCTTCTCCTAAACGAATACAAGGTCTTGCTTCTACAGATGTAATAGTTCCCATGTTATAATTTTTTACATTATCTATTAAACTATCCCCTACTTTGATGTTTTGAGAAAATCCTTCTGGACATTCATTCAATTCTAGGGAATAACGTAATAATTGTGTTTCCTTTGCCTTTGTTCTGTGTGTAAAAGTATAGGCTCCTGCCGCAATCGCTAGAATAATTAAAATAATAATAATATCAAAAACATTAAATTTTTTCTTTTTTTCGGCTCGTTCCATTCTTTCTGACATAATACTTCACCCTTTCTTTTCAAACAATCCTGCATATACTTTTTCAATATTTCTAGCATAGGTTTGTGCTGTAAACTTTTGTTGAAATATTTCTTTTGACTTCTTTTGCATATATTGATAGACTTCTTTTTCCTGCATTATCTTTTTTAAATATTTTATTAAATCTGTAGTATTTTGGCTTTCAAATAAATAACCATTTTCACCATGTATAACAACACCCGGATTCCCTCCGTAATTGCTCACAACAGCCGGAATCCCTAAACTCATGCCTTCTAAAAGTGCCAAACTGGTTGCTTCTGTGCCATAGGATACATTAACTTGTAAATCTAATATATTTAAAAAAGGTTTGACATCAGAAATAAATCCTGTAAATAAAACAGTATTTTCTAACTTTTTTTGTTTGACCATTTCTTTTAATTTTGGTTCCATATCTCCAGTACCAGCAATCAATATTTTCATTTTTTGCTCTTTCAGTGCTTCTGCTGCTTCGATTAAGTATTTATGTCCTTTTACAGCATCTAATCTTGCTAAAATACCTATCACAAAATCATCTTCTGCAATTCCATAGCTTTGTTTTGTTTGTGCAATTTCTTCTGCACTTGCTCTTTGCACTTGCTCCACACCATTTAAAATTACTTTGATTTTTTCCGGTGCAATTCCACCATCTGTTAAATTTTGTTTTGCTGCCTCTGCTACTGCAATAATATCATCTGCTAAAAACTCATTGACAGATTTATTGACTATTTTACCGATGCCTTTTTGAATGTGTGGGCTTACTGGAAATACGGAATGTCTTGTATAAACAACTTTTTTTCCGCACATTCTGCCGCATATTCTACCTGTAATGGTGCCATGTGTATGAATAATGTCTGGATTTTCTTTTTTAATAATTCTATTTAGTTTTTGGATTGCTTTCCAATCAAAAGATTTATCTGCAATTCCATCCACTTCAATCACTCTTGTTTTTAATTTTTCAATTTCCGGTTTTAAAAGACTATTTTTTGGAACAACAACTTTTACTGCAAAATTTTTTCTGTCATAATATTTCAAAAAATTTAAAAGGCATCTTCCTGCACCGCCTATGTTTCTATCACTGATGATATTTAATACTTTTAGCATAGACAATCACTCCTCTTTTAATCTTGACATCTTTGTTAATATCATGCCAAATCCAATGCATACCCAAAAAAGTAACATTACCCTATAATTATAAAATGTATAGTCTGACATACTTTGTACCATAAAACCAGTTACTGCTGAAATAGAAGCAATCAGCAATAATTTATTTTCTTTTTTTGTTTCTCGTGATAATGCACCGCAAGTCATTCTATAATATTGTATCATAAGGATAAGAAATACAACAAGACCTACAATACCTGTGTCACACATAATTTGTAAAAATAAATTATGTGAATGGGGGGCACTAATGCTATTATAGGCATACAATGGATATACCTGATTGAATGCTGCGGCACCTGGCCCAATGCCACAAAACCAATAATCTTTTAACATAGCGATAGTTCCCAACCAAATATAAACTCTGTAGCTTGTAGAAGAATCTGCCATATTTCCAATACTTAAAAAACGATTAATAATTGTTTCTGGCAAAACAAAAGGCAGCATTAATAATCCGATGATTCCTAAAAAAATAAATCTTCTATCCCAAAGCACTAAAAATACAGCGATTGCTGCCATAATTCCAATATAGCAACCTCTGGAATAAGTTAATACCAAACAAAGTAGCATAATACCTGCACAGCCAGCAAAAAAAATTCTATTAAACCAGGATTTACTATTGATACAAAAGGCTGCTGTAAAAGGCAATACAAGTAAAAAATATTCTCCCAACACATTAGGGTTTTCTAAGGTAGAATAAACACGAAATTGAATATCATCAAACATATTTACATCATGCCAAACACCACTAAATTTATGAGGAAACATAAATTGATAAAAACCATAAAAGGCAACCAATACACCAACACAAATAAAAAAGAATAACAACACATTAAACTGTTTTTTTGTTTCGATGGCATTAGAAAGCACAATAGAAAACAAAATAAAACAAACTGTCAAAATGCCTCCTAAAAAACTAGCTTGTCTTGTCATGGAGGTTAACGTTGCAAACAAATAAATAAAAGCATAATAATAAATAAAGCGGTTTATTTGAAAATAGTTCATTTTCCGTTTTTTTTCATAAAGAAACGCTAAAAACAAAGAAGCAAATCCAGCTAATACAAACGCCAATACAAGCATTGTTGGCAAAATTGGTGCAAGCAATGCCGCAAAACTGCACCATAAAAAGGACATTTTAAAGATACTATTTACAAATAGTTTGTTTAAATGTAATGCATAAAAAATTCTGCTGCATAGCCTACGCAGCCCCCAGAATATTCTAAAAAAAATACTGTTTTTTACCGCATTTTTTTGTTGGTCTTTTTGCAAAAACCATTGTATAATACGGCTGTTTTGAAACTGATTAGAGCACCAATTTGTAATTGCCCATATCACATGTAAAAAATAACTTCCTTCCAAGTAAAGTACATCCCCTTTCTTAAAACCTTACAAGCTTTTTGAAAAAAGCTTGACCAAAAACTTTACCTTTTGCTAATGCAATAAATTCTCACTTTTAACGTATGGTGGTCTGTTGTTGTTCATCTAAAGCAACTGTTCAAGTTCAACATACAGTTGCAAAACGAAGTTTTGCACAAAAGTTCTTTGCTACCTTTCTTTCAAGAAAGTAAGTTAATGTTTTTTTAAAATAGATTTACTTATATCTATCACTTGACGGCTTTCTGGAACAGCCAAAATATAACAAAGTATAAAATAAACAATTACACCTGCTGCTGCAGGTATCACTACCACAAGTAAATTGCCTATTATCCCACTGATTTGATAGGATAAAATACTATTTTTTAAAAGTATCGCTACTATTGTCATCATAGCAGCAGAACACAACATTTTCAATAAATCTGTTAAATTTTGTTTTGCAATTAAATTTTTATATTCTTTTTGTAATGGTACTAATAAAAATAAAGCGGAAAGACTAGAAGAAATTGCAGATGCAAGTGCTAATCCTCCCACATCCATTTTATCAACCAATAAAAAACAAAAAATAATATTTGCTGCAATGGATACTAAACCAGAATAAAATGGCGTTTTTCCATCTTGTTTTGCATAAAATGCCCTGCTTAATATATTTTGTATTCCAAAACCTACCATGCCAAGCGAAAAGAAAAATAAAGCTCTTGCAGTTGTTTGTGTTGCAAAACTATCAAAATTTCCTCGCTCATACATAAGTTTTACAATCGGCTCACTCAATACCATAAGCCCTAACATCATTGGTATCAGCAAAAAAAGCATGGAACGTAAAGTAATACAAATGGTTTCTCCAAAATCTTTTTCCGCATGATTGCTTGTCATTCTTGACATTTTTGGAAAAATAACATTTGAAATCGAAAGAACAAGTACACCAACAATAATGGTATATAATGTATTTGCATAATCTATCGTACTGATAGCAGCTTCTGGATAACCCGGAAAACGAATGTGTGACGCAAATTTTGTATTTATCACAAAATTAATGGGCTGTATCCAAGTGCTTACCATAACAGGTAACATAAGCAATACAATTTTTTTCATTCCTTCTTCTTTAAAATGAAAGTTAAACCGATAATGATACCCCTTTTTATGTAATGCGGGTACTTGTATCACTGCTTGCATAAGCCAGCCAATTAAAAAAGCAA
Organism: uncultured Clostridia bacterium; assembly: GCA_910587195.1. Lineage (GTDB taxonomy): Bacteria > Bacillota > Clostridia > Lachnospirales > Anaerotignaceae > Coprocola. The sequence continues at coordinate 14,340 of CAJUKL010000040.1, forward strand.
TCGTCAGACCTTCAATTCCAAATGTATCATTTAAAAAAAGATAATACAATATAATAATGGCATTTGAAACAATACTCATGGCTGCGGGTATTGTAAATTCTTCCAAAGATTGTAAAATCCCTACAAAGGAAAACGCTGCCCCTGTAAATATAATGGTGGGAAACAATATCCTTGAAAATTTAATACAAATTTTTGCAGTTTCTGTTTCCATACCATCTGCAAAAAGCCAACAAATCGGCTCTGCAAATACAATACCTAAAACTGTCATAATACAAGTAACCAGAACTATCATTGTAATAAAAATATTGGATAGTTGGAAGGCTTCTTCTTTTCCTTTTTTTTCTAAATATTCACTAAAAATCGGGATAAAACTTGCTGAAATGGCAGAAGCAAATACAGCATCAAAAAATGTTCTAGGAATTCTGCTTGCTGTTATAAAAGCAGTTGCTTCCATCCCAACAGAATAATTTGCTGCCAAAAGCTGCTCTCGTACCAAGCCTAATAATTTTCCCACTAGTGTAATTATCATCATAAAGCCAACGGTTTTTACCGTACTTTTACCAGATTCTTGCATACCCTTCTCCTTTTCAAAACCTTGAAAATTCCAAGGTTTTTATCCTTTCTTTTGACAAAAGGACAAATATATAATATGGGCGGGGAATCCCCTGCCCATATTATACTACCTTAAAAATATCCATTTTACAACAGAAATCATAAACTTTCCTAGCGATTTATGCGATTTTTGACATTTCGTATGTAATTTCATTTCCATTGACACGCAATTTTAACATTGTAAAGTCTTTATTAATGCTGCCATCTTCTAAAAATAAATCTGGCAAATTGATATAACGAACACCATCTTTGATATGTGTCCATGCCTTTGTGCCGGAAGTGGATACAACAAAGATTGTTTTTCCTTCTTGCTTTAATTCCTCTAAAACACTACAAAATAGCATGGTTTCTAATATATCACTAAAATCAGAAGGTGTTTTATCCATGACCATAACAACAGCTTGATTTCCTGCTTGGTTAATATCATTTTTAAATGTCAACCATTGCGCTGGATTGGTAACACGAAATCCACCATTTAATGCTGTCATCATTACAATGCTAACACCATATTTACTTTGAAATTGGTAATCACCATTCCATTGCATTGCGTCAATACTTGGAGCTATATCTGTTTTTCCACCGTAAATTGCTAAATTTGCATTGCTTTCTACCATGTTTTTAACTTTTGTTTGTTCTGTGCTGTAAGTTTCTGCTTCTGCTGTTGCAGATGTTACTTTTCCTATCATGTTAATATAACTTGCTCCATCTTCTACATACTGCACTTGCTGCTGCTGCTTATCATATAATTTTGTTGCTTCTGGTACAACTGGCAATTCGGTTTCTTCTTCTGGCTCCTCCCAGATAATGACAGGAACAGAACAAGTAATTTCCCCTATATTTGCCTGAATGTATCCTTTTGCTGGAGCAGAACTTGCCATAAAATTACCATTTTCTATGCTGCCTAAAGAAGCATCAGAAAGACTATATTGCACTTCCGTATAGATAGGAGCTGTATAGCCATCTGTGCTAATTCCTTGGATATATAATCCTGTATTTTCGTTTGGAAGCAAATAAATTTCTTTTGGCGTTATTTCAATGGAAGCAAGCTGCATTGCTTTTAAAGTAATGCTTGCTGTTTTGTCTTGATAAGTTGCATTAATTTTAATATCTCCTGTTGCTGTTGGAATAAAACGATTTCCTTCAAAAGTTCCTTCTCCCTGCTCCAAAGAGTATACAATCTGGCTTTCCTCCAGTGGAATGTCATGGAAATATTCATCATATCCTTTTACTTGTAAAGTAACAGCATCATAGATAAATGTTTTTTCTTTATCAGCTTTTAAAGTAATCTGGGATAGTTCGCTAACAGGTGCATTGTTAAATACGCCTAAACCATTCATAATTTTTCTTTGTGTACCATCAGAAACAGTATTTTTTACTTCTGTTTGTCCATTTTCTGTTGTTTTTGCAACCATGGTAGAAGAACCGCCACCATCAAAATGCATTGCATTATAGGCACCATATTCTCTCATTAGCCAAACCATTTCCTCATTGGTTGCTCCAATGCTGTCACCTCTGCCATCCACAACCATCAAAATTAAAGTGGAATTATCTTCTGAAAGACCTAAAGCAGTTCTTGGTTGCCTTCCCTTAATCAGTAAACCAGCATCTTCTGGTTTTTCTCCGTTGACAAGAATTCTACCAATTCCACTGATTGCTGTTTGTATGGTATTTAAGTCTAAGGTTGCATAAATATCTAATCTTGTAGGTTGTCCTTCTACAAAATATTCCCATAAATCTCCATAATCTTCTTCATTCATAATAATTAAATAACCATCTTCTGGAGTGTTTACAGTTTCACCTTTATGTATTGCGGTAATTGTATCATTTTCTACTGTAAATTTTACAAGACCGGGAAAACGTGCATCTAAATCTGCAGTAGAAGCTGCCGCATTTTTATCAAAATAAATAGGATACTTCATTTCTGTGATTTTATTAAAAGATGCCAATTCTAAATGTGCATACTCTCCTGCATAAAAATCTGCTTGAATACGAAAAAAGTCAATAAAAGGATTTCCTTCTTTATCAATAAAAAAAGTGGAATACTCATTTTTTTCTAAATTTCTATCTGTTCCGGCTGATATGATATTTCCTTCTCGGACAACAGGCCCAAAAGATGCTGAATAATCTCCTTTCATGCCAAAAAAATCGCCATTGACTGCCGCTGCTGCGCCACTATCATTTACCATATTTAATAGCGTTTCTTTTAAACCATATTCTTTTTGTGATTCTAATGGTTGCAAAGATAAATTAGGGTCATTCAAATTGATTTTTAAAACATGAATATCTTGCCAACCTTCTTCTGTCAATCTGTGATTTTTTTCGTAGGTAACACCTTTTGTTACAGTTTCTGTTGTGACTTGGTCATATAATATTTCGGCTGCAAAAGCTGGTACACTCCATGCAGAAAATATCATACTTGCTGCAACTGTCGCAGCGACTATTTTTTTCATGAAAAACTTTTTCATGGAACAATTCCTCCTTGTTGTCGATTCTTGCCTAAAAATACATCTGGGAGTCATTGTAACATAATTTTTACATTTTTTCATCTATATTCATATAACTTTAATAAAATTGTAATATTTTTCTATTTTCTCAAAAGAAACTTACTTTTTTGAAAGAAAGCATAAAACTTCGTTTTGCTGCCGTGTGTTGAAGTGGAATGGTTACTTGAGTGGAATAATAATAGAACATCAGTTGTCAAAATATATTCTGCTTTGTGTGCTTTCTCTCACGCTATCACATCACAATCTATGTAGCTCATAATCTATATATTTTTATATTATTAGCCTCTGCTAACAGCAAAAACAGCATTTTTGAGGGTTATATTTATATATATACTATTTTTTATACTTATTAAACATATATATTTATATTATATATATATTTTATATACTTCTATATATATAAAAATTTTGCTGTTTTTGCTGTCCTATAGACGCAATGCCTTGATTTTACTGGCTTTAATGTGACAGCATTTTTGAAAAAATTTTTGCTGTCAAAATGCTGTTTTGCTGTTAGTATAAACTAACTTTATTTATATAACACTTATAATTATCCTAATTGACAGCAAATTAACAGCAAAACTGTATTTCATTTTTGCTGTTAGCGACTACTAACTTTATTCCTGTTTTATTTCCTATCATACTGTATCAAAATCATCTTTCTATGTCTTATTGTGAATAGTTGTGTATTTAAGATTCTAATTTTTTTTGCTCATAAGTGTATTACAACGTACAAAAATATCATAAGAAATAATTGCTTCATGGGTATTCTTTACTATCACCCATTTTTCAGGTGGAACCTGAACTACTTTTTTAGATTTATAACTTATTTTATTTTCTTTATTTTGTACCATATCTCCTATATATACTGCATTATGGAGGATATGTCTTATGGTAGAAGCAGACCATATGCCCATATTCTTGATTCCTTTTCTGTTTCTATCCTTTTGTTGCGTTTGCTTATATTGAGAAGGCGTTGGAATTTTTTGACTTGTAAGTAATGCTGCAATCGCTGCATAAGATTTTTGTTCCAATGCATATTGTTCAAATATAAAACGCACCACTGGCGCAACTGTTTTATCAATAACAAGTTTATGTTTATCCTCCATACTTTTTTGATAACCATAGGGAGCATAATTTCCTAAAAATTGTCCCTGTTTTTGTTTTTGATAAAATACTCTTTTAATATTTTCAGACAGTTCTTCACAATACCACTCATTGACAAGCGCATTAATTTGGCGTGTTTTTTTATTTTTTTTATCTTTTGTATCAATTTGGTCAACCACTGTAACAAAACGAATTCCCCACATAGGAAATAAATCATTAAAATATTTTTCAGCAGTTGTCATATTTCTGGTAAAGCGAGATTGCGTTTTACATAAAATAATAGAAAATTTTCCTTGTTTTGCTTCTTCCAGCATTTGCTGAAAAGCAGGGCGGTTATTTTCTAATCCAGAAATATTTTCATCACAATAAATACCAACAATTTCCCAATTTTTTTGTTGTGCATATTGCATTAAAAGTTCCTTTTGATTTTGGATGCTTTCACTATCATAATAGTCATTGGAAAGACGACAATAAAGTGCTGCTTTTTCCGGCATATTCTCACCTTTATTATAGAATTGTTTTACTATATGCAGTAAAATGATATAAAATAACCCTATTTGTGTTATAGGCTAGATTGTGTTATGATGATAGAAAATTCTAATGTTTTTCAAAGGAGGGGAGGCACATGGAAACAATACATGAAATTAAGGAAAAATTTTCTAACACATCGCCAGAAAATATAACAAATTTAATTCATTTCTATCATTCTGACACAAGAAAAGGTGTGCAAAATATTCTTTCTCAGTATCAAAAAAAACAAGAAGCTTTTCAAAAAGAGCAACATCGCTTAGAAACCATGTTGCAATTTGAAAGAGAATGTTATAAACAAGGCTATACTTTTGTTGCAGGAATTGATGAAGTAGGACGTGGCCCTCTTGCAGGTCCCGTTGTAACGGCTGCGGTTATATTGCCTGAAAATTGTAAAATAGAATTTGTCAATGATTCCAAAAAACTTTCTGCCAAAAAAAGAGAAGAACTGTATCATATCATCTGTCAAAAAGCAATTTCCTATGGAATTGGTGTAGTATCTTCTGAACAGATTGATAAAATTAACATCTTGCAGGCAACTTATGAAGCAATGAAAGAAGCAATTAGCAATCTTTCTGTTACACCGCAATTTATATTAGTAGATGCTGTTCATATTCCTAACATTACAATACCACAAAAAGGTATTATCGGTGGTGATGGAAAAAGTATTTCTATTGCAGCCGCTAGTATTATAGCAAAAGTTACAAGAGATAAGATGATGAAAAAGTTTGCAACATTATATCCTGCATATGCATTTGAAAAAAATAAAGGATATGGTTCTGAAGAACATATCCATGCAATTAAGCAACATGGTCTTTGTGCAATTCACCGTAAATCGTTTGTCAAAAATATACAAGTCTCAGAAAACAGAGCAAAAGGTACAAAAGGAGAAGAAATTGCTGTCAAAGAAATGAAAAAAGCAGGTTATACTATATTAGAAAGGAATTTCCGCCGTGCTTCTGGCGAAATTGATATTATTGCGCAAAAAGAAAACATGCTTGTATTTACAGAAGTAAAATTTCGGCAAACAGAAAAAAATGGTATTCCATGTGAAGCTGTTACAAAAGAAAAACAAAAGCGGATTGCAGAAACAGCGCAATATTACATTGCAGAAAACAATATTAGTACATTAGACATTCGTTTTGATGTGGCAGAAGTCCTAAAAAAGCAATCAAAATTTTATTTTCGTTACACAGAAAACGCTTACTTTCTTGAAAGAAAGTAAGCAAAGAACTTTTGTGCGAAACTTCGTTTCGCTGCCGTGTGTTGAAGTGGAATGGTTGCTTTAGTTGAACGACAACAGAACACCAACGGTTAAAATTTAGAGTCTGTTCCGTTTGCAAACGATAAAGTTTTTTGT
>CAJUKL010000041.1 GCA_910587195.1 uncultured Clostridia bacterium
AACTCTCGCAAGCTTTTTGAAAAAAGCTTGACCAAAAACTTTACCTTTCGCACACGTAACAAATTCTAAATTTTTTTATATACAATATTTTTTATGCGGTTGCCCTGAAAAATAAATATTTCGTATTGCTATTTTGTTTTTACATTGATACAATAATAATAGTACTTCTATTTACTTGAGTTAGAATGAAGGAGGATTTACTTTATGAAATCAAAAGTATATTTTACAAATTTCAGAGCAAGACCGGGCATGAATTTACAGCAAAAACTTACTCGTTTGATAAAAACAGCTGGTATTGGTGACATTGACTTTCATAAAAAATATGTTGCAATTAAAATTCATTTTGGAGAGCCGGGTAATCTTGCCTATTTACGTCCAAACTATGCAAAAACAGTTGTAGATGTGATTAAGGAATTAGGTGGAAAACCATTTTTAACAGATTGTAATACCTTATATGTTGGCGGCAGAAAAAACGCTTTAGACCATATTGATTCTGCCTATTTGAACGGATTTACTCCTTTTTCTACTGGTTGCCATGTTATCATTGGTGATGGTTTAAAGGGAACAGATGAAGCATTGATTCCTATTGATGGAGAATATATCAAAGAGGCAAAAATCGGACGTGCGATTATGGATGCTGACATTATTATTTCTTTGAATCATTTCAAAGGACATGAAATGGCAGGTTTTGGTGGTGCATTAAAAAATATTGGTATGGGTTGTGGTTCTCGTGCTGGAAAAATGGAAATGCATAATGCTGGAAAACCTCGTGTCAAAGAAAGAAAATGTGTAGGTTGTGGAATGTGTCAAAAAATCTGTGCACATAGTGCCATTACGATTACGGATAAAAAGGCTTCCATTGACCACAACAAATGTGTTGGCTGTGGTAGATGTATTGGTATCTGTCCACATGATGCTATTTTTGCTGTTAATGATGAAGCGATTGACATTATGAATAAAAAAATGGCAGAATATTCTCTTGCAGTACTAAAGGGCAGACCACATTTTCATATCAGTCTTGTTATGGATGTTTCTCCATTCTGTGATTGTCATGCAGAAAACGATGTTCCAATTGTTCCAGACATTGGTATGTTTGCTTCTTTTGACCCAGTTGCATTAGATGTTGCCTGTGCAGATGCAGTAAACAAGCAACCTGTCATTGCTGGCAGTATTTTAGAGGAACATATGCAAGAACATCAGGAAGAAAGTGATGATTATTTTCATTTAGTTTCTCCAAACACAAGTTGGCGTTCCTGTGTAGAGCACGCTGAAAAGATTGGCATTGGTCATCAATCTTACGAACTAATTGAAATCTAACACTTTCACGCTTTCTTGAAAGAAAGCATAGAACTTTGTACGGTGCAAAACGTCCGGTGGACGTTTGTTCTGCACCGACCGAAACAAAGTGTAGACAACTTCGTTTCGCTGCTGTGTGATAGACTTGAATGGTTACTTTAGATGAACGACAACAGACCACCAGAGGTTAAAACTTCGTTTTGTTGCGTGTGCAGAAGATAAAGTTTTTGGTCAAGCTTTTTTCAAAAAGCTTGCAAGAGTTTGAGAACAGAGTTCTCAAGGTTCTAATATGTTTGCAAGCGTGTTTATGAAAATACTTGGAGGAACGAAAATGGAGCACCATCGGTTAAAATTTAGAATCTGTTTTGTTTGTAAAAGCATATACTAATTAATACCTTAATGTTTTATCAACAACTGAAATAAGCTAGGAGGTAGCCCATGAAATATTTAAAAAAAGGAATGTTTTTATTATTACTTGCTTTTTTTCTATTTTTGTTCATGGGCTATACTATTCCCCAAAAGACAAGGATTCAAAAATCACTTTCCTGCCTTGATGACAGACAAAAAAAGATTCCTGTTACCATTTCAGGTACTTATTTTCATTATATTTTAAAAGATGATTGCTTTGATGGAACTATTACAATAGCAGGGAAAAAATATACTAGAAATTATACATTGCGAGATGATTTATATGGTAACTTTACAGATGAAACAGGACAGCCTACTTACATATTTTTACAGTTTCGACAGTTTGATTATATTTCTGGTAGCGATGGAATCCATACCTTTACAAGTAAGTGGAATCCCGAATGGACAAAAGAATTTAAAAAACTAATAGATAAAAAAATCAATTAAGGGAACAACTTTTATATTAATCATAAAAGAGAGGAGGAACACAAAAATGTTATATTTTCAATGCTTTTCTGGCATCAGTGGCGACATGACAGTTGCTGCTCTGCTTGATTTAGGTGCAGACCAAAAAATATTATTAGAAGGATTACAAAGTCTTTCTTTAGAAGGCTATCATATTCATATAAGTCGTACCCAAAAGTGTGGTATTTCTGCCTGCGATTTTGATGTTGTATTAGAGCATGAACATCATCATGAGCATGAACATCATCATGAGCATGAACATCACCATGAGCACGAACACCACCACGAACATAGAACAATACAAGATATTTTTCCTATCATTGAAAATAGTGCTATCAGTCCTGCTGCAAAAACACTTTCCAAAAAAATATTTATGATTGTAGCAGAAGCAGAAGCAAAAGCACACAATCAACCAGTGGAACAAGTGCATTTTCATGAGGTAGGTGCGATTGATTCCATTGTAGATATTGTTGCAGCAGCCATTTGTCTTGATAATTTAGGTATAACAGAATGTGTATTTTCACCTATTTATGAAGGGTGTGGACATGTTCATTGTCAACATGGCTCTTTACCAGTACCTGTTCCGGCTGTGGTAAATATTGCAGAAAAATATGGGTTACCATTAAAATTAACAGAAATACAGGGCGAACTTGTTACACCTACAGGCATTGCAATCGCAGCAGCACTTTATAATCATAAAGAATTACCCGAACAATATAAAATCATAAAAACAGGAATCGGTGCCGGAAAAAAAGAGTTTGAAAAAGCAAATATCCTACGCTGTTTTTTAATAGAACCAAAGCAGCAAAATACCATATGGTGTTTAGAAACAAATGTTGATGATACAACTGGAGAAAATATGGGCTTTGTTTTAGAAAAACTATTTGATGCAGGTGCAAAAGATGCCTTTTTTACGCCTGTTTATATGAAAAAAAACCGTCCTGCTTATTGTATTACTGTTTTGTGTGAGGAAAATAAAATACAACAAATGGAATTTATTTTATTTTTCCATACAACTACTATTGGAATCCGTCGTCATGCTTTACAACGTACGGTATTAGAAAGAGAAATCAAAACATTTCCTACTTCTTATGGAGAAGCAGTTGTAAAAAAGGTAGTCTATCAACAAACTGTATTTTATTATCCAGAATATCAAAATGTAAAGGAGCTAGCAGAGCAAAATAACATTGATTTTAAAACAATGTATCAAGTCATTGTTGCGGCTGCAAAACAAAATCATGTATAAACAATTAGAAAAAGAAATTTTAAAATATAGCAATGGTGGCATTTGTATTGCTTTTTCCGGGGGTGTTGATAGCAGCCTTTTATTAAAAGTTACCTGTGAAGTGGCACAAAAACAAAACAAAAAAATTTATGCGGTATTATTTGACACTTTTTTGCAACCTAAAAATAATATTACCATTGCAAAAAAGGTTGCAGAGGAATGTGGTGCTTTCTTTTCTATTTTGTCCATCAATGAATTAGAAAACCCCTTGTTACAATATAATCCAAAAGATAGATGTTATCAATGTAAAAAGTTTCTTTTTGGCAAACTTTTAGATTTTGCAAAACAGCATAATTGTCAATATCTATTTGATGGTACAAATGAAGATGATAAATCTGTTTATCGACCAGGATTGCAAGCGATAAAGGAATTAGGAATTATTAGCCCTCTTGCAGATGCTCACATTACTAAAGAGCAAGTACGTTTATTAGCAGCGCAATTAGGACTCTCCGTTGCAAATCGTGCTTCTAATTCTTGCCTTGCTACACGTTTGGCATATGGCATGAAACTAGAACCACAAACTCTTTTAAAAATAGAACAAGGAGAAATTTTTTTAGAACAGCTTGGATTTCGTCAAATTCGTTTACGAATTCATGGTGATATTATGCGTATAGAAGTTGCAAAAGAACAAATGTCCTTGTTTGCTGAAAAAATAGAAGAAATTCGTAATTATTTTAAAGATTTTGGTTGGAAACATATTACTGTTGATATATATGGTTTTCGTTCTGGTACTATGGACTTATAAGGAGTAAAATCATGGAAAATATAAAAGAGATATTAAAACAAGTAAAACAAGGTAGAATTTCTATAGAACAAGCAGAAAAAGTAATCCAGCAAAAAAATACAATGGATTTTGCTACAATAGACTGGCAGCGTTCTACTCGTAAAGATTATGGAGAAGTCATTTTTTGCAATGGAAAAAAAACAGCACATGTTGTTTCTATTTTTGAAGCATTTGCGCAAAAAAAGCAGAATGTATTAGGAACCAGAGCCTCTAAAAAGCAATTTTTTGCAATTCAAAAAAAGGTACCCCAAACAGAATATGATGAAACTTCCCAAATTATAAAAGCAATTTTTTCTCCTATTCCAAAAAGAGGATGTGTTGCTGTTTGTACAGCAGGCACTTCTGACATTCCCATTGCAGAAGAAGCAGCACAAACAGCAGAATTTCATGGTAGCCATGTAATACGTGTTTATGATGTTGGTGTTGCAGGAATCCATAGACTTTTTGCTCGGTTAGAGGAAATTCGTTCTGCAAATTGTATTGTTGCAGTTGCCGGCATGGAAGGTGCTCTAGGGGGTGTTATTACAGGGCTTGTCAATAAACCTGTCATTGCTGTACCAACTTCTGTAGGATATGGTACTTCTTTTCAGGGTGTTTCTGCCCTGCTAACAATGTTAAATTCCTGTGCAGAAGGTATGGCAGTTGTCAATATTGACAATGGGTTTGGTGCTGGTTATCTTGCTTCTCAAATCAATCGACTTATCACTACAAAATAAATGCAAATGTTAAAAAACAAGCCCTAAGCAAATGCTTAGGGCTTATGGTTCTATATCAAAATATATATCATAGCGAATGCAAAACCTGCCCCCAAAAACAGCAAACTTTTTGACAAATTATCTTTAAAAATTTGTTTGCCTCCTTGAGGATAAACTGTAAAATAAAGGTTTTCCTTTGGCACTACCTTACCACTTTTATTATTAAAAATATACATTTGACAAAGCAAAATTATTGCATCTGTAATAGAGCCAATGGTTCTTGCAATCAATGCGCCTAAAAATGGCAACACGCCTAAAATAATTGGTCTATAAAGTTGATTTTCTAAATTCCAGCCTTCTGGCCACCTATCTAAATAAATAACTTCTCCATTTTCGCCTTTTTTTGTTAATCCTTTTCTAATTACAAATAGATATACAATAGCTCCAACGCTTAAGGAAATCACAGCACCTTTTAAATTAACCCATGAAAAATAATGGATTGTATGTGCTGGTGCATGACCATATACAAAACTTCTGCTTATTGTTGCAATGTGTTCCTGTGTTTGGTGGGGAAAAATACCAAATATAACTGGCAACAAGGCACACATAAAAAGCAATATTTCAGAAAGAGTATATTTTGTTTGTTTTTTTTCTGTTCCATTGGATTCTATAAAAACAGCCACAAATAATTTTGTCATATAAGCCACTGTTAAGCCACCTGCAAATAAAAATAGATATTCTATTATTTTCATTTGTGTTATACTTTTTCCAGCTTCTGCTAACAAAGCAATTTCTTCCACAATACTTTCATGAATTAAAGTTTTGCTGATGTAGCCATTCCAAAATGGAACACCCATGACACCTAATGCTCCCATAAGGAAAATAATTTTTAAAAGCGGTTTTTGTTTTCCATATCCTCTAATATGGTTTAGGTTTAAATCCCTTGTATGAAAATATATCATGCCAGTTGTCATAAATAATAGCAATTTTACAATGGTATGATTCACTAAATGTAAAATACTTCCATCTACCGCTAAAGCATTATGTTCTCCCAAAACACCCTGCATTCCAATCCCTACCAAAATAAAACCTATTTGAGATAAGGAAGAACATGCTAATGTTCTTTTTAAATCAATCGAAAATACTGCTAAAATTCCTCCTAAAAGCATCGTCATTACGCCAAAATAAACTATCATCATACCCCATTTTGCATCATGAAGAAATATCACACTTAATATTAAAATACCATAAACTCCCGTTTTAGAAAGCACACAAGAAAGCAAAGCTGTTGCAGGAGCTGGTGCAGCTGGATAAACCTCTACAAGCCATGTATGTAATAAAAACATTCCTGCTTTTGCACCAAAACCAAACAATATTAGTATTCCAATGCCATAAATTTGGCTTTTATCCTGCATTTGCGCAACTATTTCCATAATCTCATAAAACACTAATGTACCTGTTTTATGGTAAAGCAAAAAAATTCCCATTAAGGTTACAAGACCGCCCAAGACAGCAACAGCTAAATAGGTCGCTGCTGCATAAAGAGCTTCACCTGTTCCTCTATGCATAATAAGAACATAAGAAGTAAAGGACATCATTTCAAAAAAGATAAATGTTGTATATAAATCAGCAGACAAAAACACACCCATAGTAGCACCCAAAGTCATTAGCATAAAAAAGTAATATCGGTTACGGTTTTTGTCTTTTTGGAAATAATCTCTCGAAAGTACCGTTGTAATAAACCAAACAAATGCTGTCATCATTGCTAATACTTTGTGGATTCCGTCCCCTTGTAAAGTAATTCCTAAACTGCAAAAACCATCTATATGATAACTGCCTTCTATAGAAATACTTGCTGCAAATACGATTGCTGTTGCAATCCAACAAAAATAATCTCTTGCTCTTTTATTTTTTTTGCCAATGATATAACTGATAAAAGCACTTATCATCGGAAAAAAAACAAGAAATGGTAACATCGCGTCAGCCTCCTGTTATTTTAATTCTATCTGTAAAAGATTCCATTACAATAATCCTTGTGAAATAGCATCAAACACCTGTAAAAAAGGTTTTGGATACAAGCCAATGACAACAGAAATCATGCTTAAAACCAATAATGGTATTGTCATCAATCGGTTTGGGTCTGCCACGCCATCATAATACCAAGTTGGATACTGTTTTTTTACTGGAAAATATGCCTTTATCACTAAGCTAAATAAATATAACACAGTCAACAAAGCAGACAAAATCAGTGCTGCAATTCCAAGATATGCCACAGGATTTTCTGTTGCAACTGCTGCTGTTCCCAATGCCCACTTACTATGAAATCCTGCAAAAGGTGGTATTCCTGCCATACCAATAGAAACGACTGTCATACTAAAAAATATCATAGGCATTTTGGTTCCAAACCCTTCTATTTCATAAGCATATTCCCTATGATTTTGATATAAAATAGCACCTGCACAAAAAAACAAAGTAATTTTTAAAACTGCATGATAAATCATATGTAATAGTCCAGCAGAAAGTCCTGCTGGTGTCATTAAAGCAATACCAAATAAAATATAAGACAAATTGCTTATGGTAGAATAGCCATATCTCCTTTTAATATGAGGTGTTCTCAATGCCATGGTAGAACCAAATACAATAGTTAATGCAGTCATTACTAATATCACATTTTGCGTCCATGTTCCTCTTAAAAATTCCGTACCAAAATTATAATATGTCAAGCGAATAATTGCAAAAACACCTGCTTTTACGACTGCCACCGCATGGAGTAATGCAGTCACAGGAGTTGGAGCAACTGCTGCTGTTGGCAGCCAATAATAAAATGGCAAAACGGCAGCTTTGACGCCAAATCCAAAAAATGCTAATAAATAAACAATATGAAGCATTTCTTCATCTTTTGCTGCTAATTCTGTATTTAAAATGCCTCCCATAACAAAATCAAGGGAATTTCCATAAATAACAAGGAAAACAAGACCTATAAAAGCAAGTGATGCTCCCCCCATCATATAAATTAAATAAATTCTACCTGCATATCTGGTTTTTCCATCGCTGTTGTGCATGACAAGTGGTAAAGTTACCAATGTCAAAAATTCATAAAATAAATATAACGTCAGCATATTTCCAGAAAATGCAATCCCTACCACAATGCCAAAAGTCATAGTAAAAAAAGAAAAGAATTTTGTTTCCATTCCCTCATGTTTCATATATTCAAAGGCATAAAAAGTTGTAATCACCCATAATATCGAAACCATTGTACCAAATACCATTGACATACCATCTATATGGAGAATGAGCGAAAGTTTTTGACTAAATTTATGCAATACAAAAGCATCTTTCGAGCCAAAATATAATACAAGTAATACAAAAATTGCATTTAATATTACAACAGAAGCCACATATTTTTGCCTTTTTTCTCTATCTTCCAGCTTGGAAATTAAAAGCACCATTCCAGCGATTACCGGAAAAAGAATTGGCAAAAGTAATAAAAATTGTTCTTTCATAAACTGTCACCTCTCTTTTTCCTTATATCATAAAAAATATTTCATTTGAAATATTAATAATTTTACTTATCATTCCATTGGGAAACATACCAAACAAAATAGCCAATCCAGAAAGAATACTTAAAGGGACTGTCATTAAAAAGCAAGGCTCTTTTTTTTCTCTATGATAGTATTCTTGTGCCTTACCTGGAAAAAATGCATCTGCAACGACTGGTAAAAGATAGCCAGCTGTAAGTAAAGCACTGACCATCAATATGCTTGTTCCCACTAAGCCAAGCAAGCCAAAATCCAATCCCCCTTGTGCTAAATACCATTTACTGACAAAGCCGCTTGTTGGTGGAATTCCCACCAAAGAAAGGGAAGCAATGGCAAAACACCACATAACAATCGGCATTTCTTTTCCTATTCCTTTTAACTCATTGACATATGTTTTGCCCGTTTTATAAATAATGGCACCTGCCGTAAAAAACAAAATATTTTTTGCGATTGCATGAAAAACAATTTGAAGCAATGCTCCACAAAATCCTAAAGGGGAAAAAAGCATCAATCCAAATAAAACATAGGAAACTTGACTGACTGTAGAATAGGCAAGCCTTTTTTTTAGTAATCTTTCTTTATAAGCAAGCATAGAACCCATAAAAACAGTAAAAATTGCCAAAGATAATACTACTTTTTGTGCCCATGTTCCTTTTAAAAATTCTGCACCAAACAAATAATATGCCACTCTGATAATAGCAAGTACGCCACCTTTTGTAATAATACCAGAAAGCACTGCACTTGCGGGAGAAGGTGCTACAGGGTGTGCCGTGGGTAGCCAGCCATGTAAGGGTAACATACCTGCTTTTCCGCCAAAGCCAATCATCATAATCAAAAATATAACAAGTAAAGTATTTTCATTTCCGGCTATCAAAGCAATATTTAAGGTACCACCTGCCATAAAAGTTGTACTATCACAATAATAATTTAAAAAGAAAGCACCTAGCAAAGCCAAACCTGCGCCAAAAATAGAATAGCCTAAATATTTCATTGCTGCTTTTGTTGCTTCTTCTGTGCCACTATGTATGACAAAAGGTACGGTAAGTAAGGTCATCATTTCATAAAACAAATAAAGCGTAAAGAAATTTCCAGAAAATGATAAACCTATTAAAGACCCCAGTGTCATAATATAAAACATAAAAAAGCGTTTCGTATTTTGTTCATGTTTCATATATTCCAAAGAAAATACGCCTGCCAAACACCACACAATACTAATCAGGCAAGCAAAAAAACGAGATAATCCATCTGTTTGTAAAAATAAAAACACATTTTTGCTCATATGCCAAACTTCTAATTTTCTGCTTTCTGTCACACATAAATAAATAACAAAAAGTGCTTCCAATAAAATTGTACTAAAAATATAAATTTGCTGTTGTTTTTGTCCTTTTATCATTAAAAATACAAATCCTGCAAAAATTGGAAATAGTACAGGAAACAACAGCACCAAATTACCAACCACACACATCACCCTTTTCTACAATTATGTTTCTTGTCATTCCATTTTCCGAAAAGTCTTTTATAATAAATGAATTCCCAACTCTATCATATCAATAATTGGCTTATAAAAAATACCTAATAAAAAATTTGTTAGAATAAAAATACCAATGCCTAGTTCCATTCTTCTGGAAGGTTTTGCATATTCCGTCTTTTTTTCTATTGGAGACCAAATTGCAATGGCAGATGGAATAAAATACATTGCATTTAATATCATACTGACTGCTAATGTCAATAAAGTAATCAACATTTTTTGTGGGGAATAAATAGTAGCAGAAGCAAAATATAACTTTGATACAAAACCCGCTGTTAAAGGAACACCTACCATAGAAAGCCCACCTACTGTAAAGCCAATTCCTGCAATCAAATTTTTATGTGCTGCGCCTCTTAAATCGTGAATTCCATCTTTTCCGCCAGAAACAGACATTAAACCACCTGCACATAAAAATAACATTGCTTTTGTTGCTGCATGAGCTAAAATATGGAAGCAAGCAGCAACCATACCTTCATGGTTTCCTAAGCCTATGCCCATATAAAGATAACCAATTTGTGCCGCAGAAGAATAAGCAAGCATATGCTTGATTCTAGTTTCTTTTAAAGCAGAAACAGAACCAACTACCATACCTATCAATCCAAATAAAAATAATACATTTGTAATTCTCAAACTGCGTATTAAATCAATGGTAAAAACACAGTAAAACATTTTAATGTTTAAAAAAATAAAACTTTTTAAAACAAGCCCAGATAATATACTACTTGATGCTGGTGTTGCAGCCGGGTGTGCACTTGCCAACATAAAATGGAAGGGAAATACTGCACTTTTAATGGAAATACCAATAATAATCATGCCGATGACAACCGCAAATGGAAACGCATACTCTCCAGAAGTTGTCAGTCGAATAATAGATTGCTGTATATTGGGCATTAAAAGATGTCCTGTAATGCTATAAAGCAAGGAAATACCGATTAAAAAAAGTCCAGAACCTAAAAGACATATAATAAGATAATGTAAGGTTGCTGCAATACTTTCTCCTGTTCCTTTTGCCATAATAATGGCACAAGATGCGATAGTATTGATTTCTAAAAAAACATAAGCTGTAAAAATATCATTTGTATAAATCAAAGCAAGCATAGAGCCAAACAATAAATTTATCATAACAAAATAAAGATTTTGTTTTTCTGCTAAAATATCATTTTGAATAAATTTTGCGCCGCCTAGCATTGTTGTTGCCATAACAAAAGAAAATGTCAATGCCATCAAGGCTTCCAAAGGGCCTGCATGTAATTCATTTCCCCATGGTGCCGGAAAATGTCCCATCATAAAAGTAAAACTTTCTTGATTTTTCCAAACACTTCCTAATAATATCATTGATAAAATGCCAACAAGGCACACAATCACAAAATTTATTTTTTGTGCTACTTTTCCATTGCGAAACAAAGGTGTAATAATTCCCCCAAACATGGTTAAAAAAATGCTTGCAAAAGGAATATTATGTATATAATTTACATGTTCCATTAATGCCCCTCCTTTTTTGCTTTTTGCATAATTTCATCTAAATCCAGAGAGCCATAATGTTTATATAATCTTTGTACCAATGCCAGCGAAAAAGCAGTCACACTAACAGAAACAACAATCCCTGTTAATACTAAACCACTTGGTACAGGGTTAATAAATTGTTCTACTGTTGCTGTTGTTCCTTGTGCAATAATGGGTGCCGCCCTTCCGGCAATAAATCCCTTTGCGGCTAAAAATAAATATACCGCTGTATCCATAATATTTAAACCAATAAATTTTTTAATCAAATTACGAGAAAGAAGCAGATTCATAAATCCAATGCCAAACAATATTACCGCTGCTGCCTCATAATGATTTGTCATTAAATTTGTCATTCAAATTTCTCCTTTTGTGAATAAAGCATAAAATCCATAGATTGTGCAAGCAACAATCATACCAACACAAATATTTAAAGGCAATATCAGTCCACCACTTAACAATGCGCCTGGTACGCCTTTGGGTATGATATTGGGCAAATGGTTTGCCCCTGTAAAAAAGGAATATCCTTTTAAAACACAATAAGTCAATAAACAGCCCACATTAATGCGAACAAAAATTTTATAAGTAAAAAATTTTTGTATTTTTTGCTGTCCATTGACAGAAGCATATAATACCAAGCCTGCCCCAATAATGGCACCACCAGAAAATCCCCCACCAGGAGAAATATGTCCATTTAATACAACATAGATACCAAACAAAAAAAGAAGCGGAATCAATAAATTTGCAATTCTTTTTAAAATAATATTTGCATCTTGTTTTTCAAACATATCATCTTCTTTTTGTTCTCTTTCTTCTGCCTCTGTTGTGTTATATTTATCCTTTTTTAAAAGCATAACAACACAAATAACAGCCAAAAATAATACGTTTGATTCTCCAAAGGTATCAAATGCTCTATAATCTAATATCATGCCTGCAACAATATTTGTTGCGCCTGTTTCTTCTACACCAGATTCAATATATCTTTGCACCACTTCATTAGATGCTGGATTATTACTACCCCCAAAATAGGGCAAAGTATTTACTGTCTGCAATAAAATACTAATAAACACCACAGACACAAACACGCACATGATTAAATAAAAAATGGATTTTTTTCTATCATTCCAAAGATATTTTTGAAATATAGTTTTCCATTTTTCAAAATCTATTTTTTTCCACGTCACTTTTTTTGGTGTTTCAATGACTTCCTCTCCATTGACCCAATCCATAAAATAACGCCATTTTGATTTTTTATTCATCATGTGTTCCTTTAATTTGATGTACTTTTTTTAAAGTGAGGAAGAATAATATACTTGTAATACCTGTCCCAACTGCTGCTTCTGTAATGGCTAAATCAGGAGATTCTAAAAAAATCCAAATGACAGACATCACAATACTGTATGCCATAAAAATGATAACCGCTCTCAGCAATCTTTTTGTGACAGAAACAAGCACAGCACATACAATTAAAAATAAAAGCAATAAATTTTCTATCAACATTATTTTTGTTTCATCCTTTCTTCTAAATACAAGTTTGTTAATATTTCCGCCTTTGATATTAAATGACTGCTTACTGGACTTGTTATCCACAAAAACAATAATACTAAAAATAATTTTAGCATATGAAAAATATCAAGTCCTAATAGGATAAGTCCTATCATAACAAGTGCTGTTCCCAGTGTGTCTGCCAACGCTACTGTATGCATACGATTTAATGTATAGTGAAAACGGTACAACCCCAGTACCGATACTGCAAAAACAAACATACCTACCAACACAAAAATTACCCCTACAATATTATTCACTTTTTTCTTCCTCCCTTCTTTCTTTATAAAGTAGCCAACCCTGATGATATAAAGTAACAATTCTACACAATACCACAACTGCTAAAAAGCTCAGCATAGAATATACCAATGCAATATCCACTAAAAAAGATTCTTTTAAATAAATAGATAAAATACAAATAAAGCTAACAGCCAAAGTTGCAATAAGGTTAATGCATATCATTCTATCAGTATATCTAGGGCCTTTTAATGCTTTATACAAACATAAAAACATTAGAATAGAAAGAAAAATCATACACCCAAACAATAAATCTTCAATTTTCACTTTTTTTTCTCCTTTCTATTTTTTTTAATTCCTGCGCAAAAACGCCATTTTCCACACTATCTTTTACTCTGTTATCCAACACATGAACAGTAAATTCTTTTTCTTCCATTCCTACGGTAATGGTTCCCGGTGTTAGCGTAATGGAATTTGCTAACAAAACTCGAAATCTTTCATCTTCTAAATTAGATGTAAATGTAATAAAAGTGGGATGCCATTCGTTCATATTTGGATTTAAAATAAGTTTCATAACAGCAATATTGGACTTTATAATTTCTGAAAACAAGATAAAAGCATATTTTGTAAAGTCAAGCAAATGTCCTTTTAAAATACTTTCCTGTTTTTCTTCTCTTATAAACTTTTGTGTAAAGTAAGACAAAGCACTGCAAAGCAGTAAACCAATGACAGCAAGTTCCATTGTAACTTTACCATTAAATAAAAACCATAATAAATACATAACAAGAAATAACATTTTTTTACCCTCCTTTCCTTTTTTGTTAATTTATGTAAATTTTATGTTATCCTTTCTTTGTCTAAAATAAAATTTTTTCCCTTCTAAAAAACTTTAAAACCTTGGGAACTTTGTTCCCAAACCCTTACAAGCTTTTTGAAAAAAGCTTGAGCAAAAACTTTTTCTTTCGTACACAGAACAGAAAAAAATTTTTAACCGATGGTACTCCGTTGTCGTTCAACTGTAATAACTATTCAAGTCCAAAGTACAACAGAGAAACGAAATTTCGCACAAAGTTCAATGCTTTCTTTCAAGAAAGCGTGTAAAAAAGGCACAATGAAACAATTCATTGCACCCGCTGTCACCAACCTTTATTTTTTCCTTATTTTTTTGCAGGTAACTTGCTGCAACCTTTTATCTAATCATACTATATTTTAGCGTCATAAATATGTTTCTTTGTTTATTATGCACTAATATAAAGGAATTGTCAATATTTCAGTCTGTTTCCATAGGGTAACCGTATAAAAATTTTTTGTAAGAATTATAATAATTTGAGTTTGAAAGAAAAAAGATGACACAACTTGTCAAAAAATGGCTTATTATGAGCTTAACAAAAGTCAGAAGTTTTTAGAGGAACTTTTTTCACTTGTAAAAAGTTCTTCCAAAGTCTACGCTTCGCCCTGCACCACTTCAAAAACACGCTTACAAGCCTAAAAGACCGTAGGGCGTTGCCCTACAACCCACAAGCTTTTTGAAAAAAGCTTGAGTAACCCCTTTTTCTTTTGCATACAGAATAAAAAAACTCTCCCCATAAAGAGAGAGTTTAAAATACAGTTTTTTATTTTTCTTTTGAAACTGCAATTTTATGCAACACAGTTAAAACTGCTACAAGACAAATTACAGATACTCCCAAGGTAAGCAAAAGATTTTTTGTAAATCCTGCAACAATATATCCTACCATACAGCAAGCTGCTACACAAGCTGCATATGGAATTTGTGTAGCCACATGGTCAATATGATTACAGCCAGCACCTGTAGAGGAAAGTATGGTTGTATCTGAAATTGGAGAACAATGGTCACCAAATACAGAGCCTGCTAAAGTTGCTGCTAAAGAAATAATCGTTAAATCTGGTGCAACTTTAGAGCAAACTGTAGCAATAATTGGTATCAAAATACCAAAAGTTCCCCATGATGTTCCCATAGAAAAAGAAAGAAAACCTGCTACCACAAAAATAATGGCTGGTATCAGCATGGTTGGCATATTGGATTGCGCAACAAGATTTCCAACATATTCTCCTGTACTTAATAAATCACGGCAAACACCACTAATTGTCCATGCTAATGTTAAAATAATGATAGCACCTACCATAGATTTTACACCTTGTCCTACACCATCCATAAATTCTCTAAAGTTTAATACTTTTCTTGGCACAAAAAGTAAAAATGCCACAAGTAAAGAAGCAAAACTGCTAATTGCAAGGGCAGGGCCTGCATCTGTATTTCCAAAACCATCTGCAAGTGTCATGCCACCTTCAAAATAGCCACCAATATATAACATGGAAAGAATAGAAAAAATAATCAAAGCTGCAATCGGAATCAATAAATCAAAAACACGACCCTTTGGAGAAATGCGTAATTGATTTAATTCTTCTGCACCAGTGCTGCTAGAAGTTCCTTCTGCATCTAATTTTCCATGTTTTTTTGCCTGATATTCAAATTTTTCCATAGGGCCAAAATCTAACTGCAAACAAGATATAATTAAAATCATTAAAATTGTTAAAATGGCATATAAATTATAAGGTATTGATTGTATAAATGACTCCATACCATTTAAACCAGTATCACCCATTTGAGAAATAACAGAAGCGGCCCATGAAGAAACTGGTGCAATAATACAGACAGGTGCAGCCGTTGCATCAATCAAATAAGCTAATTTTGCATGAGAAATTCGTTGCTTATCTGTTACAGGCTTCATAACAGTACCTACTGTCAAGCAGTTAAAATAGTCATCAATAAATATCAAGGCACCTAAAGCACAAGTGGCAAGAGATGCACCTACACGAGATGTAATTTTACTGCTTGCCCAATTTCCATATGCTCTGGAGCCACCCGCTTTTGTAATTACCACAACAAGTGCTCCAAGCATAGCAAGAAAAAGAACAATCGCTGTATTATCAGCAAGTTTGCTTGCCATCAGTGTCATTGTTGTGTCCACTGTTTTCACAATAACACCCAAACCACTTGCAAAATGACAAGCATAAATCAACGTACCAGAAAGAATACCAATAATTAAAGATGAAATAACTTCTTTTGTCACTAATGCAAGACCAATCGCAATAATTGGTGGTAGCACGGACAAGAAGCCTACATTAATGGATTCCAAAACAATTCCCCCTCTAAAATTTATTTTTTAAAATTAATATTTATCATCATAACATATATCTTATCAAGATTCAATTCTATATTCCCTTGATATGCTAGTTTTGTCTATTTTTTTAAAATTTTATACATAAAATTACAAAATATTTTAAATATTTACAAACAGACCAAAAAAGTTTATGAAAGAATTTTTTAAAGAATTTTTAAAAAAAATGACATGGACAGATTTTATAAATAAGATTATAATAAAGTCAAAAAAGAAAGGAAGAAAAAATTGTTATGAGGAAATTTTTGTTATTATTGACATCTATTATGATGGTATTGGGTATGGCTGCTTGCGGAGGTGCTGCTGAAGAACAAGAACAAAATGGCAATACTCCAGAAGCTACAGTAACTACTTTATTAGAAGCTATCAAAATATTTGACCAAACAACGATAAATCAGTGTGTGGAAGAAGATGACAATATGTACACAACGGAAATAGGAGAAAGTCAAGATGCTTTTATCTTTGAAAACCTTACCTATAACATAGAATCTGTACATAGCAATGAAGGCAGAGCATTTGTAACAGTGGAACTTTCTAATATTAATATGGCAGAAGCATTTCAAACATATTTAGAAAATGTAATGGCGTTGGGAGAAGAAGCACAAACTTTAACAGAAGAAGAAACATTAGCAAAATTAAAAGAAGCGATTGAGCAAAATAAAGAAAATACAATCTCCAGAACCATGGACTTAGAATTAAATCAAGGAGAAGATGGACAATGGAAAGTAAAAACAACAGATGATTTTCTTTCTATTATATCCGGTGGCATGGCAGATGAAATGGCATTTGAATAATTGTGAGCTACCCTAGTTTTTGCTAGGGTAGTTTTTATTATTTTTTTTATAAACTTCTAACTTTGGTCAAACTTATAAGGAAGCTGTTTTTTTGACAAAGAAAAGTTTTTCTAAAAAAGTATATTGTTTTTACAAATGGTAACGATAACATCAACCGCTTTTTCCATAGAAGAAACTGGAATATATTCATATGGGCCATGAAAATTATGACCACCTGTAAATAAATTAGGACAAGGGATTCCCATAAAGGAAAGTCTTGCACCATCAGTGCCGCCACGAATCGGTTGTATAATGGGTGTAATTCCACATTCTAACATGGAAGATTTTGCAAGTTCTATAATATATGGCTTATCCTGTATCTGCGTCAACATATTTTGATATTCATCATAAATTGTCAAATAAATTCGATTGTTATATTTTTTATTTTTTTCTGCAACAATGTTTTCGATGAGTGCCTTTCTATTTGCAAAAGAAACTTCATCAAAATCTCGGATTAAATAAGAAAGGGTAGCAGAACCAACATTACTATTGCAATAGCAAAGGTGAAAAAATCCCTCATAGCCTTCTGTATGGGAAGGAGTTTCTTCTGGAGGAAAAGAGGATATAATTTCTGCTGCAACTAGTCCTGCATTGACCATTGTATCTTTGGCTGTGCCTGTGTGGACACTCTTTCCTTGTATGGTGATATTTGCCCGTGCGGCATTAAAATTTTCATATTCTAATTCTCCAAGTGCTCCTCCATCTATGGTATAAGCAAAATCTGCTCCAAAAGTTGCAATATTAAAGCAATCTGCGCCTCTACCAATTTCTTCATCTGGTGTAAAACGTATTACAACTTTTCCATGCTCAATTTCTTGGTGCTGCATTAGATATTCCATAGCAGTTAATATTTCTGCAATGCCTGCTTTGTCATCTGCACCAAGCAAGGTAATACCATCCGCAGTAATAATTGTTTGTCCTTTATATTGAAGCAAAGAAGGAAATTCTAAAGGGGAAATTGTAGTATTTCCTTTTAATACAATATCTGTTCCATCATAGTTTTCTGTGACTTGCGGACAAACGTGTTCTCCAGAAGCATCTGGACTGGTATCCATATGCGCAATAAAACCAATTACTGGTAATTCTTTTTCTATATTAGAAGGTAAAAAAGCAGTTAAATAGCCATTTTCATCTATAGTAACGTTTTCAAGCCCAATTTGTTTACATTCTTCTGCTAAAAAAGAAGCAAAATCCATTTGCTGCTTTGTGCTTGGACAGGTTTTTACAGATTCATCAGAAGTAGTATGATGTCTTGCATATTCTAAAAATCTATCTGTGACAGTTCTCAAAAAATCATCTCCTTAAATACTTTGTTTTTTATTATTGTAACACAATGTTTCGTTTTTAACCAGAAAGAAATAAGGACAGAAATATTTTCAGAAAAAATGTATAAAAAATGCTTGACAAGGAAATAAAAATAAAGTATAGTAATTAAACATTTTCTTGCAAAACAATTTTATAAAACAGAAAAAAGATAAACTCGTTTTATAAAAGGTTTTATATTAAGATAGAAAAAATTGCAACATTTATAAAAATTTGTAAAGAAATGAAAAAATATGAAAAAAAGTGTTGACAGATAAAATAAAATAATGTATGATATAAAAGCTGATTGCTGAAAAGCAATTCTGGAGAGGTGTCCGAGTGGTTTAAGGAGCCGGTCTTGAAAACCGGTGACTCCGCAAGGGGCCGTGGGTTCGAATCCCACCCTCTCCGGTTTTTAGAGAGCATTTGGAGAAGTACCCAAGTGGTTGAAGGGGCTCGCCTGGAAAGCGGGTAGGTCGTTAGTAGCGGTGCGTGGGTTCAAATCCCACCTTCTCCGTTTTTTTGAAAAGTATTTAAAAAAATACTTGACAAAAAATAAAAAAAGAGTATAATAAGTTATCGTGACTGCCCAAAAGGCAAAACACAGACAAGCACAAAAAAAGTTTTAAAAAAAAGTAAAAAAGTGCTTGACA
>CAJUKL010000042.1 GCA_910587195.1 uncultured Clostridia bacterium
CTAAGCTTTCTTTCAAGAAAGCGTGAAGCTTGACCAAAAACTTTTTCTTTTGTATATAGGACAGATTCTCACTTTTCCTGGTGGTATTCTGTTGCCGTTCCACTGAAGTAACTGTTCAAGTCCAAAGCACGGCAGCAAAACGAAGTTTTGCACAAAAGTTCTTTGCTAAGCTTTCTTTCAAGAAAGCGTGAAGCTTGACCAAAAACTTTTTCTTTTGTATCCCAGATAGATTCTCATTTTTTCTAATGGTGTTCTGTTGCCGTTCCACCATAATAAACATTCTATTTCTGTACACAGTCGTTAAAGTTCTTTCGGTTCCTTTCTTTCAAAAAAGGAACTATTCTAAAGAAATTTTTGCTCCTAAAGAAGTTAAGACCTTTTCTATTTGTTCATATCCTCTTTGAACATAACAAGCATTTTCTACCACTGTTTCACCCTCTGCCGCTAAGCCTGCTAAAATGAGAGCAGCTCCACATCTCAAGTCTTTTCCTGAAACATATGCCCCTTTTAGACTTTTTACCCCTTTTATAACGGCTGTCTGCCCTTCTACTGTAATATCCGCACCCATACGACATAATTCACTGATATGTTTAAACCTTGCTTCAAACACTGTTTCACTAATAATACTTGTTCCTTCCGCTAATGTCAATATTGACATAAATTGTGGCTGCATATCTGTTGGAAAATCTGGATACGGGCCGGTGTGTATTCTGGAAACTGGCTTTATTTTTTGTGGTGCCTTGATATAAATACTATTTTTTTGTTCCTTTATCAAACAACCTGCTTCTCCAAGCCGCAACAAAACTTGTCGCATTGTATCTGGACAAATATTTTTTAACTCTAATTCTCCTTTTGTAATTGCTGCACCACATAAAAATGTTCCTGCCTCAATTCTGTCTGATGAAACAGTGTATTCTGTGCCATACAATACTTTTACGCCTTCTATGATAATGCAATCCGTTCCTGCTCCCCTAATTTTAGCACCACATTGATTTAAAAAGGTTTGCAGCTCTACAATTTCAGGCTCACAAGCGGCATTATAGATTTTTGTTATTCCTTTTGCTTTTACTGCCAAAAGCATACAATTCTCTGTTGCGCCCACGCTTGGAAAGTCTAAATTAATTTTTTTTCCGATACATTTTGTACCATCACAACATAATAGTCCTTTTTCTTCCTCTATCACAACACCCATATTACGAAATGCCTTTAAATGTAAATCAATGGGACGCATTCCAATTTCACAGCCACCTGGATAACCGATTTTTGCTTGCTGAAATCTTCCCAATAATGCTCCCATAAATAAAATGGAAGAACGCATTTTTTGTACAGTTTCGTTAATATCTGCATTTTTGCAGCCTTTTGTATCAATTATAATGCTTCTTCCTTCTTTTTTTATCTTACATCCTAATTGTTCTAATACTTCTAATGTTAAATGTACATCTGCAATCAAAGGACAATGATGCAAAATTGTTTCTCCTTCTGTTAGCATCACACTCGCAAGAATTGGTAATATTCCATTTTTACTGCCTCTGACCGTCATTGTCCCCCTTAAAGGATACCCACCTTTTATTCTATATCTGCCCATGTATGCCCCTCCCAAACATATCAAATCATATTTCATAGTATGCAAAAGTAAAAAAAGCGTTCCATTCCCTTAAAATAAAAATGGGGAGTGTCCGAAAAGAGTAGTTTTAAAAATAATTTTTATTTCTGTTTGTTATCAGGAAAACGAAGTTTTTCATAAAAGTTTTGTCTCGCTTTTTCAAAAGCGAGCGAGGTTTGGAGAAAAGCTCCAAGGTTTTAACAGAAGAACATCGTTTTATTTGCGGACGCTGTTCGCACCTGCAAACTTTCTTAAAAGAAAGTTTGACAAAGAACTTTATCTTTTACAAACACAATGATATCATTATTTAGAAAGCAAAGCTCTCAATGTTTTAAATGCATATTTAGCCACTCCTTAAAAATTGTTGTACTTGTGCTAATCTTTTGATACTATTAAAATAAAGATTTATTGGAAAAATTAATGTCTTTCAAAAAGCAAAGGAGAATCTTAAATGAAAAATAATATATTAGATATTAAAGGTATTTTAGTGGGACAAAGTGAGGATAACAAAGGAAAAACTGGTGTAACTGTTGTTATGGTTCCAGATGGTGCCGTTTGTGGTGTTGATGTTAGAGGGGCTGCACCTGGTACTAGAGAAACTGATTTACTTGACCCAGTGAATGCTATGGAAAAAGTAAATGCTGTTGTACTTTCCGGTGGCTCTGCCTTTGGATTAGAGGCTGCAAATGGTGTTATGGAATATTTAGAACAAAAAGGAATCGGGTTTGATGTCGGCTGCACAGTTGTCCCTATTGTACCACAAGCTGTATTATTTGATTTAGCTTATGGTGATGCGCAATGTCGTCCTAACAAAAAAATGGGTTATATCGCTTGCGAAAACGCGAATCATGAAATTTTAAAAGAGGGTAGTGTTGGCGCAGGCTGCGGTGCAACAGTTGGTAAATTATATGATATGGAATGTTGCACCAAAAGTGGTATTGGCAGCTATGCACAAACATTGCAAAATGGAATTACTGTAGCTGCACTGATTGCAGTAAATGCTTTTGGCGATGTTCTCGAGAATGGTAAAATTATTGCAGGCACCACCAACAAAGAAAAAACAACTTTTATTGATACTGAAAAAACAATGCTTCAAATGGCATCTACTCCCGCTTTTCACGGAAAAAATACAACTATAGGCGTAATTGCTACCAATGTCGCACTTACAAAGGCAGAAGCAAAAAAAGTAGCTGGTATGGCCCATGATGGACTTGCCAGAGCCATTCGACCAGTTCATACACAATTAGATGGAGATACTCTTTTTTGTTTGTCTACTGGCGAAATACAGTGCTCTAGACCGATTGTAGATTTAATTGGTACATTAGCTGCACGTGTTGCTGAACAAGCTGTAATACAAGCTGTTAAAAAAGCATAAAAAAAGTTTGTCAAAAACCCTTGAGAAATTCACTCTCAAGGGTTTAGTTTATTAATAAGTTTTACATTGCCTGCAATTTTAATATTTCATCAATAATATGATGTGCTACCTCCTGCTTTGACATCAATTCTAATTCAATTTCTTCCTTTTTAGAAATCATTGTTACTACATTTGTATCTGTTCCAAAGCCGGAACCACTTACTTTTAAATTGTTTGCTACAATCATATCAATATTTTTTTTATCCAACTTAATACGGGAATTTTCTAACATATTTTGTGTTTCCATAGAAAAACCACATAAAAATTGTCCTTCTCGTCTATGCTCTCCCATGTATTTTAAAATATCTACAGTTCTATCCAATGCAATGCTCATTTCACCATCTTTTTTCTTCATTTTTTCATCACTGACCGTACAAGGCTTATAATCTGCTACTGCTGCTGCTTTAATAATAATATCGTTTTGTAAAAATCTTTCTTTCATTGCCTCAAACATATCACCTGCACTTTTGACATCAACAACTGTAACAAAAGGTGGTTTTTGCAAGGAAGTTACACCGCTTACCAAGGTAACTTCTGCACCTCGCAACATACAAGCCCTTGCTAATTCATATCCCATTTTTCCGGTAGAATGATTTGTAATATAGCGTACTGGGTCAATGTTTTCTTGCGTTGGACCTGCGGTGATAATCACCTTTTTACCAGAAAGGTCTTTAGAATATGCAATTTCCTTTAGAATATATTCCACTAATACTTCTTCCTTTGGTAATTTTCCATCTCCAATATCTCTACAAGCCAACATTCCACTTTCTGGCTTTATTATTTCAAAACCATAATGCTGTAATTTCTTTAAATTATCCTGCATAATTTCATTATGGTACATATTGGTATTCATAGCTGGTGCCACAATTTTTTTACATTGGCAAGCTAATATTGTTGTTGTCAACATATCATCTGCTAAACCATTCGCCATTTTTGCAATTACATTTGCAGATGCTGGCGCAATCAATGCAATATCTGCCTTTTTTGCTAAAGAAACATGTGACACATGAAATTGAAAATTTCTATCAAAAGTATCCACCATACACTTATTGCCTGTCAATGTTTCAAATGTAATCGGTGTGATAAAATGTGTTGCATTTTCTGTTAATATTACATGAACATCACAACCCATTTTTACAAGCATACTTGCAACATTTGCCATTTTATATGCTGCAATGCTACCTGTGACACCTAATATAACTGTTTTTCCTTTTAACATAAAAACACCCTTTTCTATTCATAAAATAAATTAAATTTTATTATACTTTAAATTTAGAAAAAAAGGAAGTTCTTTGTCAAATAAAAAAAGCAGGTAATGACACCTGCTCTTATTTTATATTTTATTATTTTAAAACACGTCTTGCTGTTACATATGTAGTTTGGCTATAAGAATCTGTTATGTCTGAAATAATAACACCTGATTTATTTCCAGAAGAAGAATGGATATATTGGTCATTTCCAATATAGATACCAACATGAGAAATACCACCATTTCTATCTGTATCAAAGAATACTAAATCTCCTGGTGCTAATTCGCTCTTTTTCACTGGTACACCATTAGAAGTCATACTTGCGGAATTTCTATTTAAAGTAACACCAAATTTTTGCATAACTGCAAAAACATATCCAGAACAATCCACGCCTTTCTCTAAATCTGTACCACCCCATACATAAGGTGTTCCTAAAAATTGTTTTGCATAAGAGATTACTTCATTTGCTTTACTGGAAGGAGCAGGTAAAACTGTTTTGGTTTCTGGTTTTTTGCCTGTTCGCAAAGATACATACTCTGTACTAACATAACCTGTTGTACCTTCTGCTGTTTTAATTTTTAACCAATCTGCACCAGACTGCATTACATCAAAAATTTCACCGCCTGCCAAATTTTCTAATACTTCTCCACTTGTGGAAGCAGAACTTCTTACTCTTAAATAAGATTCTGCAATAACAACACCATAGGTAGTTGTTTCATTACTTTGCTTAGAATCTTTATCTTCCTTTGTATCTTCCTTTGTATCTTCCTTTGTATCTTCCTTTGTATCTTCTTTTTTATCGTCCTTTTCTTCCTCTTTTTTTATTTCTTCTTTTTCTTCTTGCTTTGTTTGTTCTTTTTCTTTTGTTTCTTCCTTTTTCTCCTCTTTTGGTTCTGCTGTTGCAGAAACAGAAGGAAGATAGGTCAACATATCGCCATCTAAATAATCTTTACTAATATAAGCGTTTCCATTGTTATAAGCTAATTGATACCAGCCATCTAATTTTCCGATAACGGTAATGACATCACCATCTGTCACTGTTTTAATCACATCACTTTTAGTATTACTGCCTGTCCGAACATTAATATTGGTACCTTGTACTTTTCCCTCTGCTCTTGTTACATCAAAGTAATCCGCAGAAACATAAGCATTTTGATTGCCATTAAAAGTAACTTGGTACCAATCTCCATCTCTGCCATGCAATACTAATTCTGTTCCTTTGTCGGCTGTTCCGAGAACATCTGCTCCAAGATTTGCGGCAGAACGAATATTTACCCCCTCATCATTGATTGCTCCACTTGCTGCAGCAAAAACAGTTGCTGTACTTAACATACAAATACTGCTTACTGCTACCAATATCCTTTTTAACACTTTATATTTACTCATTGTAAGATTATCCTCCATATTTATTACGCATTTATTACAACAATATTATATTAAGTCTTAAAAAAATTGTCAAGAAAAATTTCAAGATTCTTAAGAATATTCTTTCGACATAATGCATATCTTATAGTTACGGGCTTTTTTTGTTTTTTATAAAATACAATAAAAAATGAAAATTCTTTAAAATATTTTTAATAATTTGTCGGAATCCTGCAAAAAAAAATCTTCCTACAATGTAAAATTGTAGAAAGATTTTTGATTCTGTTACCTTTTTTCGTCATTATTTTAATTTTGCAAGTTCTTCTTCTAATATTTTTGTGACAATGGCAGGATTTGCTTTTCCTTTTAATTGTTTCATACACTGCCCCATTAGGAATTTACTTACTTTTTCATTGCCTTCTTTATATTGCACAATAGAGTTTGGATTTGCTTGTATCACTTTTGCAACCACTTCTTGTACTGCACTATCATCATTGACCATTTTTAAATTATTTTCTTCAATATATTTTTCAGGTTCTACATTATCAGAAAACATTTTTTCAAAAACTTCTTTTGCTGTATTTCGATTTACCACACCATTTTTTACAAGAAGGATTAACTTTCCTAAATTTTTAGCATTAAAAGAAATATCTTCTGGCAAGGTACTTGTTTCTGAAGCAAGACGGAGAACTTCTCCCATAATCCAGTTTGAAACTTCTTTTGCATTGTTACAAACTTCATATGCTTCTTCAAAGATTTTTACAAGGTCTTTTGAACCTGTAATAATATCTACATCATATTCAGGCAATTTATACTCTGACATATATCTTGCTTTTTTTGCTTCTGGCAATTCTGGCAAAGATTGTCTTACTCTTTCAATCCATGCGTCATCAATTTCAATCGGAACAAGGTCAGGCTCTGGGAAATATCGATAATCTTGCGCATTTTCCTTGGAACGCATTGCATAACTTGCTCCTTTATTATCATCCCATCTTCTTGTTTCTTGAATTACCTTTTTTCCTTCTTTTATTAATTCAATTTGTCTTGCTCTTTCGCCTTCAATGGCTCTTGCAATCGCTTTAAAAGAATTGATATTTTTCATTTCTGTTCTTGTACCAAGTTCTTTTGCACCCACTGGTTTTACAGAAAGGTTGACATCTGCTCTTAAAGAACCTTGTTCCATTTTACAGTCAGAAACACCTGTATATTGCAAAATGGCTTTTAATTTTGTTAAATAAGCAATGACTTCCTCTCCATTGGAAAAATCTGGTTCGCTTACGATTTCCAAAAGTGGCACACCACAACGATTATAATCTACTAAAGTACAATCGTCCCAAGGGTCATGTATCAACTTCCCAGCGTCTTCTTCCATATGAATCTCTTTAATACGAATTGCCTTTTTTACTCCATTTACCTCAATATCAATATGCCCATTTTGACAAATTGGTAAATACAGTTGGGATACTTGATACGCTTTTGGTAAGTCTGGATAAAAATAATTTTTTCTATCAAATTTATTATATCTTGTAATTTCACAATTCGTTGCCAATCCAGTACGAATTGCAAACTCAACAACTTGTTTGTTTAAAACTGGCAAGGTGCCCGGCATACCACTACACACTTCACAAACGTGCGTATTTGGCTCCCCACCAAATTCTGTTGAACAGGAACAAAATATCTTTGTATCTGTTGCAAGCTCTGTATGCACTTCTAAGCCTAATACGGTTTCAAACTCCATGACATTTATTCCTCCTTTCCTTCTGGTGACTTTGTATGAAAATCAGTTTCTTTTTGAAATGCAAAGCCTGCATTTAATAATGTTTTTTCATCAAATGCTCTTCCAATTAACTGTAAGCCAATCGGCAAGCCCTTTTTATCAAAACCGCATGGTACTACCAATCCTGGTAGTCCAGCTAAATTTACAGAAACTGTACAAATATCACTTAAATACATCTTTAGTGTATCTTTAAAACTTTCCCCTATCTTTGGTGCGGTGGTTGGTGCAGTTGGTGTTAAAAGGAAATCATATTTTCGAAATGCATCATCATAAGATTGCTTAATTAATGCTTTTACTTGCAATGCTTTATTATAATATGCATCATAATAACCACTACTTAACACAAATGCTCCAATTAAAATTCTCTTTTTCACTTCAGAGCCAAAACCTTCACTTCTTGATTGATAATATAAGTCTACTAAATCATCATATTTTTCCGCACAATGACCATATTTAATGCCATCATAGCGGGATAAATTACTGCTTGCTTCTGCACAAGCTGCAATATAATAAGCAGGAATTGCATATTTAATGGTAGGCATTTTAAATTCTTCTATACTTGCTCCCAAACTTTCATATATTTTTGCTGCCTGATAAATGGTTTCTTTCACATCCGTATCAATTCCCTCTCCAAAAAAGTCCACAGGAATCCCTATCTTTTTCCCTTTCATACCTTCACACAAAGTAAAGCTTGGTGCTGGCTGGTTAACAGAGGTACTATCCTTTTTATCATGCCCTGCAATTGTTTTATAAATTTCTGCAACATCTTCTACTGTTTTCGCCATAGGGCCGATTTGGTCTAAGGAAGATGCATAAGCAATTAAACCATAACGAGATACAGAACCATATGTTGGCTTTAAACCTGTAATTCCACAATAAGAAGCAGGTTGCCGAATAGAGCCGCCTGTATCAGAACCTAAGGTATAGATTGCTTCGTGTGCTGCAACTGCTGCCGCAGAACCACCACTACTACCACCTGGAACATGTGCTTCATTCCATGGATTTTTGGTAATACCAAAATAAGATGTTTCAGAAGTACTGCCCATGGCAAACTCATCCATATTGGTTTTTCCTAAAATTACTGCGCCGGCATCTTCCAACTTTTGTACGGCTGTTGCAGTATAAATTGGTTTAAATGTTTCTAACATACGAGAAGAACAAGAAGTTTGCATGCCTTTCGTACACATATTGTCTTTAACTGCCGCAGGTACCCCCGCCAAAGGTGAGGTTAATTCTCCCTTATCTATTTTTTTCTGCACTTCTTCTGCTTGTGCCAAGGCTTCTTCTTTACAAACAGTGACGTAACAATGATAATTTTTTTCTTTTTTTTCAATATTTTCTAAAACGGCTTTGGTCGCCTCTACAACGCCGACTTCTTTTACCTTGATTTTTTTGCCCAGCTCCAACGCCGATAGCTGACATAAATCCATAGTTGCATCCTCCTATTCTACTGCTTTTGGTACCTTGAAACAGCCTTCTTTTTTATTTGCTGCATTCAAAATGATATATTCTCTTTCTACAGAAGGTTGTACTGCATCCTCACGAAATACATTTTTTACCGGAAAAGCATGACTCATTGCTTCAATATCTTCTGTATCTAATTCATTTAAAATATCCATATATTCTACAATTTTGTTAATCTCTTGTTTTGTTTTTTCTCTTTCTTGGTCGGAAATGTCTAAACGGGCAAGAATTCCAATATAATCTAATAATTCGTCTGTAATTTTCATAAACAAGTTCCTTTCTAAAAAATTTTACTTTTTACACTTTTTATGGTTCTAATCTTGTCATATCTCTTGGGAACATTGCAGCAACACGAACATTGGATTCATCTAACAATTTCATGCAAAGTCTTTCCAAACCAATTCCCCAACCGCCATGTGGTGGCATGCCATGTTTATGAATCATCAAATAGCTTTCAAAATCTTCTGGATTTAAGCCCTTTGACTGCATTTTTGCAACTTGTGTATCATAATCATGGATTCTTTGTCCGCCTGTTGTAATTTCCATTCCTCGGAACAATAAGTCAAAACTTAATGTAAATTTATCATTCTCTGGGTCGTCCATTGCATAAAAAGGACGTTTTTTTACAGGATAATGTGTGACAAAAACAAACTCACTTTGGTATTTTTCTGCAAACAATTTTGAAATCAGTTGTTCTTCTTCTGGCTCTAAATCATAAGGGTCTTTAATTTTTCGATTGTATTCTTTGGCAATCATTTCCTTGGCATCTTTAAAGCGTACCATAGGAATGGTATCAATTTCTGGAATCGGTACATTTAACAATTTAATTTCTTTTGTATATTCCCTTTTTAACAGCTCCATAGTATATTTTAAAGCACCTGTTTCCACTTCCATCAGGTCTACAAAACTATTAATAAATCCCATTTCCATGTCAATGCCCAGATATTCATTCAAATGTCTTGTTGTGTTGTGTTTTTCTGCTCTAAAAACATGGCTAATTTCAAACACTTTTTCATAAACGCCCACCAACATTTGTTTATAAAACTGAGGGCTTTGTGCTAAATACGCTTTTTTTCCAAAATAATCCAGTTTAAAAATATTTGCGCCACCTTCTGCTCCGCTTGCCACAATTTTAGGAGTATTAATTTCTGTAAAACCATGCTTCATAAAATATTCCCGGAATCCTCGAATAACACCCTCTTGTATTTTAAAAATTGCACGTTCTCTGTTATTTCTTAATGTAATAGGACGCTGTGCAATATTGGTTTCTAATGACATTCCTAATTTTCTTTTGGAAAGATTGATGGCAGGTGCTTCTTTTGGCTTTGTTAAAACTTCTGCCTTTAACAAATGAATTTCAAAACCACCTGGCGCTCTTTCCTCTTTTTTCAAAGTTCCTTCTACATTTACAGACATTTCAACGCCTAAATCTTCTAATTTTCCTTTATCAAAAACACATTGTACAAGACCATCTCTTTTACGCAGTGTTAAAAATCCAAAATCTCCCATATCTTTTATGGAATAAATCATACCATGTGTTTTTACAACAGAATTATCTTCTGCTTGTATCAAATCGGAAAATTCCATATCCTTTGTTTCACAGCTACCTGTTACAAAATCCATCTTTTTTTCTCTCCTTTATTATATCTTTAAAACTATTTTATAAGATACCATAATTTCACAATAAAAGCAATCCATTTAAAAACAAAACCAGGGCAACCGCATAAAAATTATAATAA
This sequence comes from uncultured Clostridia bacterium, assembly GCA_910587195.1. GTDB lineage: Bacteria > Bacillota > Clostridia > Lachnospirales > Anaerotignaceae > Coprocola. Next base: position 10,610 of record CAJUKL010000042.1, read on the forward strand.
TTTAAGTTTAAAAATAAAAAAATGATACAACTTGTCAAAAAAAATAGCTTATTATAAACTTAACAAAAGTCAGAAGTTCTTGGGGAAACTTTTTTCACTTGTGAAAAGTTTCCCCAAAGTGTTTCAAAAACATGCTTACAAGTGTAGAAAGACCTTGAGGGCGTTGGTCTACGCTTTCGCTCCGGTCGCTGCAGAACAAGCATCCATTGGACGCTTTGCACCCTCAAACACCCACAAGCTTTTTGAAAAAAGCTTGACCAAAAACTTTTTCTTTTGTATACAGAATAACAAAATTATGAAGCAAACATTTGTTAATTTAAAAAAAGGATTATTTTTTTAATACTTCATCTATAAAATGACCATTTTGATAAAAAAGCTGTCCATCTGCATAAATCTCTCCCTGCTGTTTCATATCATTTATCATGTCCCAATGAATTGCAGACTCATTTTTTCCGCCTGCTTCTTGAAACGCTTCCCCAATCGCCATATGAATCGAACCGCCTATTTTTTCATCAAACAGTATATTTTTGGTATGCTTTTGAATTCCATAATTTGTACCAATCGCAACTTCTCCAAAATAGCGAGAACCCTCATCTGTATCAATATAAGAAAGTAAATCTTTTTGTTTTTGCTCATTTTTACAAGTTGCTTCTATAATTCTTCCCTCTTTTACTACAAGTTTGACTTGTTCAAATTCATGTCCATTGATAATAGAAGGATAAGAAAAAGTAATATATCCATGAATGTCATTTTCTACAGGAGAAGTAAAAATCTCCCCATCTGGAAAATTTTCTTTTCCACAACAATTTATCCACTTTCTTCCATCAATATTGACAACAATATCTGTGTCTTTAGAAATAATATGCAATTCTTTTTTTGTGTTCAAATAGTTTACCCATTTTTGCTGATAGGATTCCATTTCCTTCCACTTTTCTACTGGATTTTCTTCATTTAAAAAACCTGCCTGATAAACAAAGTCCTCATATTCCTCTAAGCTCATGCCTGCATTTTGCGCATCACCATTAGTTGGAAATTGCGTACCACACCAATGCAAAGAACCATCGCCCATTCTTTTAGAATAAATTTTTCTATTTTCTTGATTGGCTAATCTTCTCATTTTTAATTTTTCACTATCTGCATTTTGAAATGTTTTGACATTATCACTTCCCCATGCGCTAATCCAAACATCACTCTTGGCACATTCTCCAAAGCGAAAATTAGGCTGCGCAATTTGAGTGTCGTTTCCTTCTTTTACAATCATTGCATCTACATTAGGCATATCTACAAAATAGCGTACTATTCCCCCTGCTCTGACAGCTGCTCTTGCAACTGCTTGTATAAATGGTAAAGCACAATCTTCTGCAGAAATACAAACATCATCCCCTGCTTTTACTCCTGTAGAATATTGTACTAATACATCTGCTAATTTTTCTAGTCTGTCATCTCTCATTTTTTCTGTTCCTTTCTTATTCCATTTGTTTCAGTATAGCACTTCCTTACAAAAACTGCAATTTATCTTATTATTGTTTTGGGTTCCTCTGAAATAATTTATTGTTTCTATCCTTTTTTTATTGAAAAAAATCCCATATTATGGTTAAATATCTATAACAAATGTTTGGAGGGATAACAATGACAGAAAAACTCAGAAATCAAATGAAAGGAATACGATTGACCAAAAAAGAAAAAATTATTGCAGAATTTGTTTTAGACCACTTTGCAGAAGCCTGTTTTATTACTTCAACAGATATGGCAAAAAAACTCCATGTAAGCGATTCTTCTGTAATTCGCTTTACTCGCACACTGGGCTACTCTGGTTTTATGGATTTTCAAAAAAGTATTCGAAAAACATATACTGACAGAATGAACAGCCTTTCAGAAAATATTATTATACCCTCTGAACGCCTAAAACTTAGCATCGGAAAATTAGATCAAAACAGCATTATTGATTCGTATTTTTCCAATATATTAAAAAATATCAAAACATTAATTACTGCAAATGATATGCAAGCATTTGAACAAGCAAGCGATATGTTAATCTCTAGTCACCACAAATATATTTTAGCTTCTCGTGCAAACTCTGGCATAGGCGATATGTTACTTTTGCTTTTAAAACATATGCTTCCCAATGTTCATGAAACTTCTTACCCCGCACTCAATGTCATAGACCATCTATCAGATATTACAGAAAATGATTGTTTGATTGCAATTAGTTTTCCACGCTATTCCGAAATGGATTTATTAGCAGCACAAATGGCTTATGATGCTGGTGCAAAAATCTTACTTTTAACAGACAAAGCAAGTTCTCCTTTAGCACAATATGCTTCACAACTATTGACCATTAGTGTAGAAAGTAATACCTTTTTTAATTCTTATGTCGCTGTGGTATTTGCCTGCGAATTACTTTGTGCTTTTATCAGCAGAAAAGTAGGCTATTCTAATGAAGATAAACTGAAAAAAATAGATAAATACCTTTCAAAAGTTGGATTATTCTAAATAAAAAAACCCCACTTTTATAAGTGGGGGCAGTCTGTCAATAAAGTCAAAACCTTGGGCATTGCTTAAACCTACCAACTTTTTTGAAAAAAAGTTGGACAAAAAACTTTATAGGAAAAACTAACGTTTTTCCTTATAAAATCAATATTTTTAAGGGTGCTGAACGTCCGGTGGACGTTCGCCCAGCAACGACCAGAATGAAATGGAAACCGAAGTTTCAAGTTTTTTTGATAAATAGGGGGAGTTATCTTAATCATCAATTTCTACATCCCATTTTAATATAGCTCCTGTTTGTGCATCAACCTCAAATTCATATTCCAGATAGCCTTCTTTCATTTCTCCTTCATATATTAATCTACCATCATCATTATCCAACTCAATTTTAGAAATAGTTGCGTTTGGTGCTTGAGAAGAAACAATCTGTTTTACTTGTTCCACAGAAATCATAGCAGATTGTGCTGGAGCTTGTGTTGTTGGAGCTTGTGTTGTTGGAGCTTGTACTACTGGTGTCTGTATTACTGGTGTTAATACCGGATTTTGCACTGTTGGATTTTGTGGTACCATAATATTATCTATAAATTTAATTTCTCTTTCCAATATCATGCCACTTTTGGGATTGATTTTATATTTTCCAAGTGCATCTGTTGTATAAAAAGAAATTTCATACTCTTGTAAACCATTGTCAAAATCTAACTCTACTTTTGTAAACTGCGCCTGTGGAATTTCTTTTAATACAATATTTTTTGCTGCTTCTTCATTCAATGTCACTTGTGTACTTCCTATATGATACTGGGACTCACTTTCAAAGGAAATTGCTTTTTGTGTTATCTTATTTACATCAATTTCATAGTATGTTTTATCTTTTTGATTGTATAATTTTATTTCATATTTATCATAATCTTCTTTTGCTTGAAGAATAATGCTTTCTGCTGGTACATATCCTAAGGCAACATTTTTTGCTTGTTCTAATGTATTGGCTGCAAATGCTTGTATTGCACCTGTGGATAAAATCGCACCTACTATCAAAGCTCCCATTGCTTTTTTATAAAACTTCATCAAAAACGCCTCCCTTATTAACCATAAAATTTTACTTCTTTTTTTCTGTTATTATCATATCAAAATAATAGGAAAAAAGCAATAAAAATTTTTATTATTTTATAATTTTGAGGGTAGATTTATTCACAAATACGAAGGTAGATTCTTTTATAATTTATTTTAAAAGACTTGTATTTTTTTATTATATATGTTATTCTGAAGTAGGGTATCCTTATTTATATGAGGTTTGAGAGGCATCTATTAAAATAGATGCCTTTCGTGTATTTTAAAACAAAATTTTAAGGTGGTAGCAAAAACTACCACCTTATTTTTAATGTTCTGTTTCTCTTGCTACTCTATGTTCCCTTAGTCTGCTCTCACGCCGGCTTCTTTCTTCTGGATTTTTTTCTTCTGTTTCGGTTCCTTCTGGTGTTGGGTATTGCTGTTCAATAATTCTATCAAAAAAATCTCTTTCTGCTGGAATCACTGTTTCAATACCTGCAACATCAACCACCGGGTCAGGCTGAATATCTCTCATTGTTGTTGTTACACCATAATAAAAATAATTTTCATGCCAATCAACTTCTTTTGGTAAAACAAAACGATTGATTTCTTCTATCATTCTTTTTGCTGCAAAAATTTTATCATAAGAATGATAATCTAAATTTCCTTGATTGTCATATACATTTTGTATTTTTTGCCTAATACTTTCAAAATCTTGTTTTAAATTACATTCTGGCAAAAAGCCCTCAATTCTATCTAACTCCATTGTTAGCATATTATAATATTTTAAAGTGCCCATTGTTACAGCACCATTTTTATCAAATATAGCTAATTCCATTTCATTTAATTCGTCTATCTCGACATCAGCAGCTTTATAGGTCATAATTTCTTCTAGTATTTGCTGCATTGTATTACAATATTCCATTACCTGCTGAATATGCCATTCTTCCATGGTATAAAATGCTTGCGCCAAATCCATATGTTTTTGCGCAAAATGTGCTCGAATATTAAAAATTTCTTCTTCTTTTGGTAAAGTAATATTTTTTATCTTTTTTTGTAAATCTTTTGGATAAGCATATTCCCAGCTTTTTGTAATGCCATAAAACACTCTTGTTTCTTTTTGTTTGGGAGGTTTTGGCTCCCATGTGTTCAGTTCTTCTATCGGAAAAGGATGGTCTAATATCCAAAAATTTAAGTCACTTAAAATATGATGTCCATAAAAAATACCACTAACATCTTCCTTTTCTAAGGTATACTTTATGAGTTTGCAAACTGTTCGCAAATCTTCCTGCACTTGTTCCTTTTTAAAACAGGCTATCATACTCAGCAGATTATTCATTGCAACTGTAAGTTTTTGTTTTCCCTTTTCTGTAAAAAATCCTTTAGCATCTTTTGAAAATGTTTTAGTAATAAAGCGTATTATCCAATAAATCGCCGTTTTACATTCCGCTCTTTCAATAACATTCATATCTTCAAAAATACTTTGTTTTCTTAGGCTACATTCTTCCCCCTCTCGCAACGGTACATTACTAAAATATAACGTCCTTCCTGAAAATTTTTCTTCTTTGTCATCTTCCTGTTTTGTGGGTTGTTTCATTTCCATTCTTGCTTGTATCATCAAGGCAAATCCCCACACAATACAAATAATTGATAAAACCAGTGATTGAACCATATATCCCCTGCTCCTCATTTTTATAATATCATTTCTATAAACTATTTTACTGCTTAACTTTATTTTTTTCAACAAAAATAGAGAATAAAACAGGGGAAGCATAGACAAAGTTTTTACTATTGTTATTCTTTTAATTTGTCAGCATCCTTAGTTTATTTTTTATTACTTCAGAAACTTCAATAATAGAAGTTACAGAATCTGCAATTTCTTCTGTAGAAGTAGCAAGACTATGTGTTCTGTCATTAATTTTGTTAATAATTTCTATCAACTTTTGCGCATCTTGCTGTATTTCTAAAATAGCACCCTCTATTTTACACTGACTTTGGCTACTTTCAATGACTGTTTTTTTCGATTTATCTGCTAATTCTTTAATAAAAGAAGCCACCGCAGAAAATCCTTTTCCTGCTTCTCCAGCTCTTGTTGCTTCAATCGAAGCATTTAGTGCAAGTAAATTCGTTTGAGAAGCAATAGATACCACTTCTTCATTATTGGTATTTAATTCTTGAAGTAACTGACTGATTTCAACAATAGAATTTTCAAGATTTTTACAAAAGTCTGAAACAACTTGCATTTCTTCTGATATTCCAGAAGTTTCTGCTGCATTTGCATCATTTCCTTTTGACATCTGGTCAACAGATTGATATAGCCCAGAAAATTCATCATTAATTTTTTCAACTGCTTTTAATAAATCTGCTTTTTGTTTTTTAATATCCTCTGCTTGTTCTAATGTTTTTTTATACTGTTGTTCTACCTGTTTTTTTATGTAATAAATGCAATTATCACGATGGCTAAATTTGTTATAAATGGCAATTGCCATATCATAACAAGTATCATAACCACAACAAGAACAATTAATTTTTCTTTCTTCTTCTTTTCTTTTTCCCATTTCTAAAAAGATATGGTTTAATTCTGTATGATTGGGAATTTTATATTGACATTTTCCAGAACGGTCTGTATATTTCCGAAGAAACTCGTTTAAATTTAATTTTGAAAATTGTTTATTTAATCTTTTTAATCTTTGTGCAGGTGTTAGTTTTTTACTCCATGCACTTTTTATGCCATCCTTTTTACTTGCTATTTTAATTTCAAAAAGATGATTAAAATTATTATCATCTTTTGCTTTACTGCTTTCAATTCCAGTGCCATAGATACAACCAGATTCACAATTTAATGCATCTACAAAAAGATATTTTGCACGATGATTTGCAATAATTTCTTTATTTTGCTCTAAATAATGGTACATTCTTTTTTCGCCTTCCATTTGGCGTACTAAAATGTCATCTCCTAAAAACCATTGAACATTTTCCTTTAACCCTCCTGGCAACGGATAAATGGAACCTAAACCATATTCTATTTCATCTGTACATGCTTCTCCTTTTATATTATGCTTTTTAAGATAATCCATTAAATGCTGAAATGTAATATTATAAGAAACATAATGCTCATTATTGGGGTCATCTATTTCCATTTTTTTTGCAATACAGGGACCGATAAAAGCCAATTTATCTGTTATGCCCATATATTTTTTTGCATAAATTGCAGCACACATTAATGGACTTTGCACTGGAAAAAGATTTGGTATTAATTGGGGAATATATCTTTCAATATAGCCCACAACTGCTGGACATGGCTGCGAAATTCCCCCTGTAAAATGATATTCTTTGATATAATTTAAGTAGCCCCATGTTGTAATATCTGCACCAAATGACACACTAATCATACGATTTACACCCATCTTTTTAAGCGCTCCTAAAATGTTTGAATACCTATCTGGATAATTTGCTTTTAATGCTGGTGCAACAAGAATGGATATTTTACTTCCTCTTTTTAAATCATCAAAAAATTGTTCTGTGTCATCATTAAAATCTCTTGCATTGTGTTCGCATACATCAAAACAAGCTCCACAAGCAATACATCTTTCGGCATCTACCTCTATTCTATTCTGTCCCTCTCGTACCGCAAAAACATTTGCTCCAATACAGCTGCATGCATGTATACATTTATTACACCCAATACATTTTTCGTTTGTAAAAACAAGTACCATGCCATATTCCCCCATCCTTCTTTTGCTTATTTTATTACTTTTTTTATTATACAATATTTAAGATAAAAATAGTAGATGTTCTTGACAAAGAAATCCTTATTTTTTATAAATATTACAAAATATATTAAATCTTAAACAAGTTTCATATCTCCTTTTTTTACCCAACCCTTTTTTACAAATATCATATTAATACAAGGACACAATACTGCTGGCAATAAAAAGGAAATTAAAAATAATCCAAGCCAATCCATTCCTGTAACAGCTATTTTTGTTCCTTGTGCTATATCATTTATCCAACCTGTATAAACACCAATTTGCCCTACAAAGCCACAAGTACCCATTCCAGAAGATACTGAAGTTCCATTCATTTCCAAGTGAAAAAAACAAGTGGCAAGTGGGCCTGTAATAGCGGATGTTAAAATAGGTGCAAGCCATATTTTCGGATTTTTAATAATATTCCCCATCTGAAGCATAGAAGTTCCAATTCCTTGCGAAATTAGTCCGCCAATTTTATTTTCTGGAAAAGACATGACAGCAAATCCTATCATTTGTGCACAACAGCCCGCAACAGCTGCCCCTCCTGCAAGTCCTGTTAAACCAAAAACTGCACAAATTGCAGCAGAAGAAATGGGTAATGTTAATGCCATTCCCATTAATACAGAAACTACAATCCCCATAAAAAACGGCTGGAGGTTTGTTGCCAACATAATTAATTCCCCTATTTTTAATGCAATACTGCCTAATGTTGGCGCAATTAATGCCGCTATTGCAATCCCTATTCCAATAGTGACCAGCGGCGTTACAAGAATATCTATTTTTGTTTCTTTTGAAATTGCTTTTCCAAATTCGGAGGCAATAACGGCAATAAAATAGACAGCTAAAGGGCCACCTGCTCCCCCCAATGCATTGGAAGCAAACCCCACTGTTACCAAAGAAAAAAGTACCAAAGGTGGACAATGTAATGCATATCCAATAGCAGCCGCCATAGCAGAACCACTCATTGCAGAGGCCAAACCTCCTACGGTATACTCTATTCCATTTACAGTAGCTATTATTTTTGTAAGAAATGAAAGATGCAGTTGTGTTCCCAGTGTATTCAAGATTGTTCCAATCAGCAAGGAGCAAAACAAACCTTGTGCCATTGCACTTAATGCATCAATTCCATAGCGTTTTACAGAGAATTGAATATCTTTTTTTTGCAAAAACTTTTTAAACTTTTCCATTTTTTTGTTACTTCCCTTCCTTTTTTCTATTATGTTATCATCATACTACTCATTTTTCAAAACGTCAACAAAACGCAACATTTTTTCACGCTTTCTTGAAAGAAAGCTTAGCAAAGAACTTTGTGCAAAACTTCG
>CAJUKL010000043.1 GCA_910587195.1 uncultured Clostridia bacterium
ACACACAGCAGCGAAACGTTAGTTTCGCACAAAAGTTCTTTGCTTACTTTCTTTCAAGAAAGTAAGTAAGTTAAGATATGTGTATGATTCTATAAAGTCTTTCCATAATTGCTGCCGCTTGTTGTTGCGTCTTTACCAAACAAAATACTGTATCATCCCCCGCTAATGTGCCAATAATATCATTTTCCTGCATATTGTCTAGTGCTGCACCCACCGCATTTGCCATGCCTGCTAACGTTTTAATTACAATGGTATTTTGCGCATAATCCATTTTCGTTACTGCCTCTTTAAACACACGAACAGAACGCTCTGCAAGTTCAGAATTGATTCCAGAAGTTACTGCATATTTTTGTTTTCCTTTTGTTGTTGCTATTTTGGTTAAGCGCATTTCTCTAATATCCCTTGAAACTGTTGCTTGCGTAACTGTAAAACCAGCCTCCTGCAATTTTTTTGCAAGTTCATCCTGCGTTTCAATATCATAATTGTCTATCAATTCTAATATTTTTGCATGCCTAGCAACTTTCATTATCATAAGCCTCCTTTACCTGCCTAATTTCTCCCGTAATACATCATAAAAACTCACTTGCTTTGTTTTCATAATAGTTGTAAAATATTGCGATTTTTTTATTTGCACTACATTTCTGCTTTTTAAAGACATAGAACGCTGACCATCTGTACTTACAATAAAATCTTCATTTCCTCTGCTGGAAACTTCTACTGTAATTTTATCTTGTGCCGAAACAATAATTGGTCTGCTTGTCAGAGTATGCGGACAAATTGGTGTAATTGCCATAATTTCTGCATCTGTTTTTAAAATAGGCCCCCCTGCAGAAAGATTATAAGCTGTGGAGCCTGTTGGTGTACAAATAATAACACCATCTGCTCTTAAAGTATCTACATATTCTGTATTTACAAAGATATTAAATTCTAATATCTTGGAAGAAAACCGCCTTGTAATACAAACATCATTTAAGGCTACTAGTCCTTCAATTCGCTTTGGTTCTGCAAAAACAGAAGCTTCTAACATCATTCTTTTTTCTATGCTATATTCTCCCTTTAGTACCTTATCAATGGCACATTCTGCAAAATCTTTTTCTTCTGCTGTTAAAAATCCTAAATTTCCTAAATTTATTCCTAAAATTGGCTTTCCATATTTTGCACTGCGGCGACCTACCCCTAAAAGCGTGCCATCGCCCCCTAACGAAATTAAAAATTCTGCATTTTGATAAATTTCTTCTTCTTCTTTTGCATATAATTCTAAACTTGCTAATGCTGCTGTTTGATTGGTCAGCATTGGCTCGCAATTTTCATGTAACAAATGTTGTATTAATCTTTTTGTAATTCTAAAATTTTTATCTTTTTCTAAATTAGGCAATATCCCCACTTTTTTCATATTTTCCCTCTCCTTCTAGCACTTGATGAGAAGTACAAACGACAGTTTCTGCCATATCATATGCTTCTTCTTTTGTAATACCAGCAACATTTTTTTGCAAATAAATTAAATATTCTATATTGCCTTCCGGCCCTTTAATGGGAGAAAAACTAATGGCATGGATGGCAAGTTGTTGCTCTAAAGCGTATTCTATTATTTTTATGATAACTTCTTTGTGTACATTCCTATCTTTTACAACCCCTTTTTTTCCAACTTTTTCCCGTCCTGCTTCAAACTGAGGTTTTATCAAACAAACTAATTTCCCGTTTTTTTCTAATATTCCTAATACTGCTGGTAATACTTTTGTCAGCGAAATAAAAGAAACATCAATAGAAGCAAAATCTGCTTCCTCTGCAATATCATCATGCGTAACATATCTTATATTTGTTTTTTCCATGCAAACAACACGGCTATCATTTCTTAATTTCCAATCAAATTGCCCATATCCTACATCAATAGAATATACTTTTTTTGCACCATTTTGCAGCATACAATCCGTAAAGCCGCCGGTTGATGCGCCAATATCTAAGCAAACAGTATTTTCTAATAAAATATGAAATTCCGCAATCGCTTTTTCCAGTTTATAGCCTCCCCGGCTCACATATTTCATTTTATTTTCTTTTACTATAATCTCTGCTGTCAAAGCAACTTTTGTGCCTGCCTTTTCTTCTTTGATACCATCCACATAAACATTGCCTGCCATAATATATGCTTTTGCTAATTCTCTAGATTTTGCCAAGTTTCTCTTTACTAATAGGATGTCTAATCTTTCTTTTTCAGTCATTTACAGTTCCTTTCCAACTCCATTTTATTAATAATTGATTGATAAATTCCTTCTCCATCTAATTGATATTCATGATATAATTCCTCTGTGGTACCTTGTTCAATATACTTATCTGGAAAGCCCATATTCCATACTTTTACACCATAAATACCACAATCGCTATAATATTCTAACACTTTTGTACCAAAACCGCCCTGCCTTACTCCATCTTCCACTGTCACAATATAGTCACAACATTTTGCTGCTTCTTGCAATATCTGTGTATCTAAAGGTTTTAAAAAGCGCATATTTACCACTAATGGTATGATATTTTTTTGTTTTAATTTTTCTGCTGCCTGCATTGCAAAAGGAAGCATATGCCCCTCTGTCAGCAAAGCAATTTTTGTTCCTTTCTGTATCACTTCACTTTTGCCATATGTAATTGGCTGTTGATGATTTTTAAATTCTTCGGAAGCTGTTCCTCTAGGATATCTAATTGCGATTGGATTTTTAAAATTAACTGCAAAGGTTAGCATTTCCTCCAATTCCCATTTATTTTTTGGGGAAACTAATGTCATATTGGGAATATGGCTTAAATAAGCAATATCAAAAACACCTTGATGTGTTTCTCCATCTGCCCCTACAATACCTGCTCTATCAATAGCAAACACCACTGGCAATTTTTGCATACAAACATCATGCACAATCTGGTCATACGCTCTTTGCAAAAAAGTAGAATAAACTGCAAAAACGGGTATCATTCCTTGACAAGCCAAACCTGCCGAAAAAGTTACACCATGTTGCTCTGCGATTGCAACATCAAAAAATCGTTTTGGAAATTTTTTTTGAAATTCTAAAAGACCTGTTCCCGATGCCATAGCGGCTGTTAAAGCTAATATATTTTCATTTTTTTCTGCCAATTCTACTAATTTTTTTCCAAAAACAGCAGAATAATCTTCCTTGCCGTTAGAAAAAGTTTTTCCTGTTTTAATATCAAACTTTCCTACCCCATGATATTTCCAAGATTCCTGTTCTGCATAAGGATAGCCTTTTCCTTTTTTTGTTTTTACATGAATCAACAAAGGGCCTCGCATTTGCTTGACATTTTGAAATACTTCTTTTAATTCTTCCAAATTATGTCCATCAATCGGCCCAATATAATGAAAGCCCATTTCTTCAAAAAGCATACCCGGTAAAAACAAAAATTTTGCACCCGAACGCATTTTTTCAAACACAAAATTGGCTGCATTTCCTAACAGCGGCACCTTTTTAGAAAAATTTTGAAAACTTTCTTTTGCATGAATATAAGCAGAATCTGTTCTTAAATGGGTTAAATATCTTGACATTGCTCCAACATTATTTACTATCGACATTTCATTATCGTTTAAGATTACAATTAAATTGGTATTTTCCTTTGCTGCATTATTAAGTGCTTCATACGCAAGTCCGCCGGACATTGCACCATCTCCAATAACTGCAATTACATGGTTTTGTTCCCCTTTTAAATCCCTTGCTTTTGCAATGCCCAAAGCAGCCGAAATAGAAGTAGAACTATGTCCTGCTGCAAAGACATCATATTCACTTTCGTGTGGTTTTGGAAAACCACTTAAACCATGAAATTGACGCAAATGACAAAATTGTTTTTTTCTGCCTGTCAACAGTTTATGAACATAGGCTTGATGTCCCACATCCCACACAATTTTATCTTTTGGTAAATCAAAGCAATAATGCAAGGCTAATGTTAATTCTACAACGCCTAAATTAGATGCTAAATGTCCCCCTGTTTTAGAAACACTATGAATTAAAAAATGTCTAATTTCCTTTGCCAACTGTTTTAAAGTTTTTTCCTCCATGTTTTTAATATCTTTTGGAAAATTTACCTGTTTTAGCAAATTCATATTGCAACCCTCCTTAAACCCCATTTTAAAAAAGTGACCCTGTTGCTGTTCCTAAAATTGCCCCAGCAATCACTTCTAAAGGAGTATGCCCCAACAATTCTTTTAGCTGTTCTTGTGGCGTAATGCCTTGTCTGTGTATCAGAATATTTAAAAGTGCTGCTTGTTTTCCTGCTGCTCGCCTAACACCTGCTGCATCATACATAACTACCATTGCTAACACCATACTAATGGCAAAAAAAGGAGATTCAAAACCATGATATTTTCCTAAACTAAAGGTCAACGCCATCACCAGCGCAGAATGAGAGCTTGGCATTCCTCCAGAACCATAAAAGCGGGACAAATCTAATTTATCATTTTTTACAAAAGAAAGGATTGTTTTTATAATTTGTGCAATCGCCCAAGCTAATACAGCAGCCCAAATCGGTCTATTTTGTAATATTCTTGCAAAATCCATAGTATCACCTACTATTCTCAACTTTTTCTGTCTATCAAATATTGCGTCAATTCTGCTAAAAATGCTCCTTTTGGAAAACTTTTAAAAATACAAATGGCCTCCTGTGAAAGTGTTTCTATCATTTGTTTTGATTTTTCCATTCCATAGATTGTTACATAAGTATTTTTTTCATTTTTTTCATCACTATGCACAGGTTTGCCTAGTTCTTCCAAACTACTTGTAATGTCTAATACATCATCTGCAATTTGAAAAGCAACCCCTAATTTTTCTCCTGCTTGTTCCATTTTTTCCACTTGTTTTTCTGTTGCGCCTGCCAAAAGAGCACCTGCTTTTAAAGCACCTTGTAACATGGCAGCCGTTTTATTTTTATGGATAAAATACATTGTTTTTTCGTCAATTTCTTTTCCTTCACTTAAAACATCCACTACTTGCCCGGAAAGCATGCCATAGACACCTGCACCATGTGCAACTGCCTGCATTGCTTTTACTGTTTTTTCAGAACAATTTTTTACACAAGCATTTGTCATAACTTCCATGGCATGGTGCAACAAACCATCTCCAGCTAAGATAGCAAGTGCTTCTCCAAATTTTTTATGGCTTGTCAATTTTCCTCGTCTATAATCATCATTATCCATTGCTGGTAAATCATCATGAATTAAAGAATAGGTGTGTATCATTTCTATGGCACAAGCAAAAGGAATTGCTTCTTGCGTATCTCCGCCAAACATCTCACAAGCACAAAGCAATAGAATAGGGCGCAATCTTTTTCCGCCTGCAAAAATGCTATAACGCATTGCCTCAAATATTTCAGAAGGATATTGCTTTTGTAAATATTGTTCTAAATAACCATCTATTTCCTTTGCTTTTTGATTTAATCTTTTATGCATTGTTTTCCTCTCCTAATTCAAATGGGATTTTTTCTACTTCTCCAGAAACATTTTTTTGCAATAACAATACTTCCGATTCTGCCATTGTTATTTTTTGTTTGCAAATATCTGCCAAAGCCATTCCCTCTTTATATAATTGAACAGACTCCTCCAATGAAACTTCTTGTGTTTCTAACTGTTCTACAATTTGTTCTAATTTTTCCATCGCTTGTTCAAAGGTCCATTTTTTCTTTGCCACTATCGGAAAAACTCCTTTCCGTTTTTACTATTTTTTCAACCACGACCCTTGCAATTCCATCTTGAAAATGCAATAGAAGTGCATCATTTTTTTGTATTTTTTGGATACTTGTTACGGTTTTCCCTTTTTCATTTTGCGTCAATACATAACCTCTTTTTAAAGTTGCAAAAGGAGAACTTGCCTCTAAACGTTTTTTTAATGCTTCATATTGCATTTGTTTTGTTTGCAAACAATGTAGCATTTTTGTTTGGATTCTTTTTTGCATTTGTTCTATAGTTTGCTTTTGTGTCATATCCAAGGGCTGCGCAAAAACATGTGACTGCATTACAAATTCTAATCTATTTTTCCATTCTAAAATTTTATTTTCTACTGCATTTTTAAGCATACTTTCCATATATTGTAACTGTTCTGCTAAAGCAACAACATTTTTAACTGCAATTTCTGCTGCCATAGAAGGCGTTGAAGCTCTAACATCTGCCACAAAATCTGCAATCGTAAAATCTGTTTCATGTCCTACCGCAGAAATTACTGGTGTTTCGGAAGCAAAAATTGCCCTTGCTACTTTTTCCTCATTAAAGGCAGATAAATCTTCCATAGAACCGCCGCCACGTCCCACAATAATCGTATCTGCTTCCCATTGGTTGGCTAATTTAATGCCTTGTACAATCGAATCGGCTGCATATTCTCCCTGCACCAGCACCGGAACAACAATAATTTTAACACTTTGATTTCTTCTTTTTATAATTTTAATGATGTCCCTGACTGCTGCTCCTGTGGGAGATGTAACAACTGCAATGCATTTTGGATAAGCACAAATTTCTCTTTTATAATCCGCATCAAAAAGCCCTTCTTGCTCTAATTTCTGTTTTAACTGTTCAAAACAAAGGGCTAAATTTCCTATTCCAAGCGGTTCTATCAGTTCCACATAAAGCTGATATTGTCCCGTTTTTTGATAAACAGAAATATAGCCACAAATCGCTACTGACATACCATTTTTCGGCAAAAAAGGAAGCATTTCTGCTTCCCCACGAAACATGATACATTGTATAGAAGCAGAAGTATCTTTTAAAGTAAAGTACAGATGTCCAGAGGAATGTGCTTTAAAATTGGAAATTTCTCCCTTTATCCAAAAGCTATTTAACACAAAATCATTTTCCAATAAGCTTTGAATATAATGATTGATTTGCGCTACAGAATATACTTTTACTTGCATACTCCACCTCTTACTGTACTTTTTTTATAATACTTCCCAAAACTCCATTAATAAAAGCGGGTGTTTCTTCTGTACTAAACTCTTTTGCTAATTCTACTGCTTCATTGACTGCCACACCAGGCGGAATCTCTTGCGAAAAACAAATTTCATAAATTGCAAGACGTAAGATAGCAAGGTCTATTTTTGAGATTCTTTCTTTTGCCCATCCTTTTAAATTTTTTGAAATCATGTCATCAATTTCTGCCAAATGTGTTTTTGTACCTTCTGCCTCTTTTAAAATAAACGCTGTTTCTTGGATTGGTTTTTCCTGTTGTTCCAAAAAAAGTGTTTTTATTTCATCAAAATCCTCTTGTTGGTGAAAATCTATTTGAAATACTAAATAAAAGGCGTTTTTTCTTGCCTCTCTCCGGTTCATGCATTTCCTCCCTGCCATCATTTTATAGGAACAAATACCACTCTTAAGAGTGGTATTTTAAAAATCAACTCTAACAATAATTTCTAATCTTCTTCCGATTCATTTTTTGTTGTTTTAGGCTGTTTTTCCTTTATAATGCCACACACATTGACATTTACCATAGCTACTGGTAAACCTGTCATAGTTTCCACAGCCGATTTTACCTTTTTCTGTACTTCCAGAGCAGCGAGTTGTATTTTGGTGCCAAAAAGCAACACAATATCTAATTCTAAAGTTAATTCTCCTGCTTCAGAATTGACTTTTACACCTTTTGTTTGACTTTTCTTTCCAAAAAATTCCACAAGCGCATTACCAGAAGCACTAGACGCATTTAATACTCCTTCTATTTCCATAGCAGCCGTTGCAGCAATGACTGCTACAACTTCATCTGCAATTTGTATTTGTCCAAATTCTTCTTTTTTATCAGGCATAAACTATCCCCTCTTTTCTTTTCCTATAATAAATTATTATAACAGATTTTTTGCACTTTGCAAATAAATATACAATTTTTACTGCATAAATTTATCATATTATCCAATACCATTATAAAAAATGCTTAAAATATAAACTAATAATGTCAAGCCTACAAACACATATTTTGTCATAGGTTCAAACCACTTGCCAATGACTTTATTTCTACCCATTTGCGCCTGTTCCCTGGCAAATTTGCTGCCACAAACCCAAAAAAACATAACAGCTGCCAACAGTGCACCCAATGGTATAATATAAATAGAAACAATATCCATCCAAATAGAAACATTATCTCCGCTTTCAATGCAAACACCTACCGCTGTTGCAATGACTGCCACAACACAAACTGCTTTTTTACGGGAAAATCCAAATTTTTCCTGCAATGCTTCTACCGGTGTTTCAAACAAATTAACAAGGGAAGTAATTGCGGCACAAAGCACTGCTAAAAAGAAGATAATCGCAAAAACTCTGCCCATTGGCATCATTTGAAATACTTTAGGCATCGTAATAAACATTAATGGAGGTCCAGAAGCAGGGTCTAAACCAAAGGCAAATACAGCTGGAATAATGACAAATATAGATAATAAAGAAGCCAAAGTGTCAAATAAGGCAACATTTTTTGCACTTTCTACAACATCTTCTGTTTTTTTCAGATAACTGCCATAGACAACCGTTCCAGAGCCTGCCAAAGACAAGGAAAAAAAGGCTTGCCCCAATGCATAAACCCATGTTTCTGGTTTTGCAACCTGTTCCCAATTTGGTTTTAACATATACATAATCCCTTCTTGCGCATTGTCCAACATAAAAACGCGAACTGCCATAACCAAAAATAAAATAAAAAAGATTGGCATCATAATTTTATTTATTTTTTCGATTCCTGTAGAAATTCCATATGCCATGCATATAAATACAATACCAAGACCAATCACATGCCATAGCACACTGCCAAAATTTTGTGCCAATGCGCCAAAATATTCACCTGATTCCTCTGTAAAAGCAGAACCTGTTACAGAACCTGCCAAAAAGCGTATAATCCAGCCTACCACAACAGAATAACCGGTTGCAATTCCCAAAGAACCTATCACAGGGATTATCCCAATCCATTCTCCCCAGTTGCCACCTCGCATTTGCGATGCTTTTCGAAACGCGCCTAATGGTCCTGTTCCCATGGCACGCCCAAACGCCATTTCTCCAATTACTCCAGTAAAACCAATCACTACAATAAACAAAAAATAAGGAATTAAAAATGCTGCCCCGCCATATTGTCCCACTCGATAAGGAAATAACCAAATATTTGCCATACCTACTGCCGAGCCAACACAAGCCAATACAAACCCTAAACGGCTATTGAAACTATCTCTTTCCTTTTTTTCCGTTTCCATGTCTATCCCCCTCTATTCTTCTTCACAAAATGCAAAATCTATTTTTTTTATTTCCATATCCACTTTTGCTACAACAATTTTTACCTTTTGTCCTAAACGATATTTTTTATGGGTATGTTCTCCATAAACAATCATATTTTCGTCATCATAATTATAAAAATCATCTTCTAAACTTTGCAGCGGAATCATGCCCTCTATGGTATTTGGCAGTTCTACATAAATTCCCCAGCTTGTCAAACCAGAAATAATGCCATCATATTCCATTCCAATCTTATCCAACATATATTGTGCCTTTTTTAGATTATCCGTTTCTCTTTCTGCTTCTTCCGCAGTTCGTTCTCTTTTCGAGCACTGTTTTGCAATATCAGGCATACTCTTTTTTAAAGATTTTCTTCTTTTTTCTAAATTGCCATCTAAAACTAATTTTATAATTCTGTGTATTTCCAAGTCCGGATACCTCCGAATGGGTGAGGTAAAATGACAATAATATTTTGCCGCAAGTCCAAAATGCCCGCCATTTTCTGCCATATATCTTGCTTGCTTCATACTTCTTAATACAATTTTAGTGATAATTCTTTCTTCCTCTGTTCCTTCTACCTGAAGCAATAATTGTTGAATGGTTTTGGGGTGAATTTCTTCTTTGTTTCCTTTCATTCGATAACCAAAATTTCTAATAAATTCCTCCATTTTTTGAATTTTTTCCCCATCTGGCACTTCATGATTACGAAATAAAAAGGGAGTTTCCTGCCAGAAAAAATCTTCTGCAACCGTTTCATTACATATTAACATAAATTCTTCAATTAAATTTGTGGCAATACTTCTTTCATATGGTTTAATTTCTGTTGGTATACCATTTTCATCTAATATAATTTTAGATTCTGGCAAATCAAAATTGACAGAGCCTCTTTTTTTTCTTTTTTCTCCCAACAACATACGTAAACGGTTCATATTTTCAAACATTTCTATAAAATCAGCATACTCCTGTAATAATGCTGGCGTTTTGTCCTCCAAAATTTCTCGCACTATAGTATAACTCATTCTTCTATCAGAATG
This sequence comes from uncultured Clostridia bacterium, assembly GCA_910587195.1. GTDB lineage: Bacteria > Bacillota > Clostridia > Lachnospirales > Anaerotignaceae > Coprocola. The sequence continues at coordinate 10,246 of CAJUKL010000043.1, forward strand.
TATGACCGATTTTACAATTCTATGATTGACTACCTTTCCTTTGTTATCAATTTCCATAACACAACTTAAGGTCAATCTATCTTCTTTTGGATTTAAAGAACAAATACCATTTGATAATTTATGTGGCAGCATGGGAATGACTCTATCCACCAAGTATACACTTGTTCCCCTTTGATATGCTTCTTTATCCAATGGAGTATCCTCTTTTACATAATGTGATACATCTGCAATATGAACGCCTAATTGAAAATTCCCATTAGGCAGCATTTCCAAAGAAACTGCATCATCTAAATCTTTGGCATCTTCTCCATCTATGGTAACAGTTTTCCAGCTTCTAAAATCTTCCCTGCCTTCTAATTCCTCTGGAAGCACTTCTATATTTATTTTTTTAATCTGTTTATAAACATCTTCTGGAAAGTCTACTGGTAAATCATATTGCTTGATAATAGAAAGAATATCTACCCCTGGGTCATTGATATGTCCCAAAATTTCAAGAATAACTCCTTCTGGCTTTCTTTCTTCATCTCCATATTTTCGAATTTCTACAACAACTTTATGTCCTGTTACTGCTCCCATACTATCTTTTTCGGGGATAAAAATATCTTGTGTCAATTTTTTATCATCTGGAATAACAAAACCAAAACCATGCGCTTGCTGGAAGGTGCCTACAATTTTTTCATTTTCTCTTTTTAAAATTCCAACAACTTCTCCTTCTGACTTTCTGATAGAAGAAGATTTTTTATTGATATGATATAACACTTTATCTCTATGCATTGCACCATTTACTTTATTTGCGGGTACAAAAATATCTTCTCCTTCTTCTCTTTCTATAAAACCATAACCTCTAGAATGAGCTAAAAAAATTCCAACTTCTACCCCCAAAGTTTTAGGTGACATCAATTTTCCTTTTTTCGTTTCTACAATTTTTCCTTCTTCCAAAAGTTGCGCAATAATTTCTTCAAAGTCACCTCTGTCTCCTTTTGGTACCTCTAACAAAACACAAATATCTTTTCTTTTCATGGGAACATACTTTTTATTTTCAATATACTCTTGTATTTTTCTTTTTCGCTGTTCCATTTTTTCACTTTTTTCTATTTCATCATAATCCATATTAATTTCCTTTCTTTAAATATATAAAAAGGAGGCACAAAACGTCCTCCCTTAAAAGGTTTATTCATGTTTGACCTTTTTTAACTTAATAAGTTAATCACAAAGGCAATTATCATAAACAATGCCCCGCCAATTTTTGTATATCTTTCTAATGCACCTTCCATTGAATTTCCTTTATTTCTACTCCAATACGTATCTGCACTGCTAACTGCGCTGACAGCACCCAAACCTGCAGAACGCTTTGATTGTAATAAAATAATGATGCATAATACAACACCAATTATCATTAACACCACTGCTAATATCATAACTGCTGTACTTGCGCCAGTATTTGTTACAACAGCAGCGGCTGCTTCTCCGGCACCTTCTGCTGCATTGACAGCAGCGTCACCTGCATCTACAACGATATTACCTGCATCTTCCACAAAAAACACTCCTTTCTTTTTTTATTTGCAAAATAAAGTTATTTCTGCATACTGTTGTTATTTTAACATAAAGCGTATCTACAAGCAATAAAAAAAATTATAATAATTTTGAGTTTAAAAATAAAAAAAATGACACAACTTGTCAAAAAATAATTTTTATTTCTGTTTGTCATCAGGAAAACGAAGTTTTCCATAAAAGTTTTGCCTCGCTTTTTCAAAAGCGAGTGAGGTTTGGAGCAAAGCTCCAAAGTTTTAACAGAACAATATTGTTTTAAATGCGTGTTTAGCCACTCCTCCTGGCGTTATCCACTTTTCTTTTTTTCTTATTTATGTTACACTTTCTTTCAAGAAAGTTCAGCTTGTCAAAAAAATGATTTATTATGAACTTGGTGAAAGTCAGAAGTTTCTGGAGGAACCTTTTTCACTTGTGAAAAGTTCCTCCAGACCACTTCAAAAACACGCTTGCAAGCGTAGAAAACCTTGGGAACTTTGTTCCCAAACCCTTACAAGCTTTTTGAAAAAAGCTTGACCAAAAACTTTTTCTTCCGAAAACAGAAGTTTATTGACAGACTGCACTTTCTTTCAAGAAAGTTGCAAATAATAATTTTTTAATTTTAAAGGAGGTTTTTACAATGACACAACCACTGATTGGCATTATTATGGGAAGCGACTCTGACCTTCCTGTTATGAGTGAAGCCGCAAAAGTATTAGACAAGCTCTCCATTCCTTACGAACTAACGGTAATTTCTGCCCACAGAACGCCTGACAGAATGTATGACTATGCAAAAAATGCTGTCAAAAAAGGGTTAAAAGTGATTATTGCAGGTGCTGGTGGTGCAGCACATTTACCCGGAATGACAGCCGCCCTTACTCCTTTACCAGTAATTGGTGTTCCTGTTAAAACATCGACTTTAAGTGGAGTAGATTCCCTTTATTCTATCTGCCAAATGCCTCCAGGAATTCCTGTTGCAACAGTTGCTATCAATGGCGCACAAAACGCAGGTATTTTAGCCGCACAAATGATAGGTGCATTTCAACCGGAAGTGCTACAAAAAGTAGCTGATTTCAAACAGGAACTGCTCGAAATGGTAGAACAAAAAGCACAAAAACTTGAAACAATAGGATATATGGATTATCTTAACCAAATGCCTAAAAAATAATACAAAAAACCTTGCAAGTGTTGCTTTCAAACTCTCATTTCTTTCTTGAAAGAAAGAAGCAAAAAACTTTTGCGCAAAATTTTGTTTTGCTGCTGTGTGTTGGAGTTAAGTGGTTGCTTTAGTTGAACTATAACGCACCACCAGAGGTTAAAAATACACTCTATACCATATGCAAAAGGAAAAGTTTAGGGTCAAGCCCTTTTTTTCAAAGGGCTTGTGGAGTTTGAAGCAACACCTCAAGGTTTTCTACGCTTGAGAGCGTTAGTTTCAAAGCTTTTGTTTTAAGATTGCATCATAGAAATAATTAACTCTACACAACCATCTATACCAAGTGTTCCGCTATTCAAACACAAATCATAGCCACTCCAATTATCCCAAATATATTCTGTATTATTTTTATAAAACGCTGCCCTTCTTCTATCATTTTTCTTTAATACCTGTAATGCCATTTCATATGCAACACCATATTTTTCTGTAGCAGTTTTTATTCTGCTTGGAATATCCGCATAAATAAATATTTTTAAGCAATCTTTTCGTTCTGCTAATACACCAGTGGCACATCTTCCCACAATCACGCATTTTTCTTTTGCAGCTAAATCCTGTATAATTTTACTTTCTTCCAAAAAAACTTGTCTATCTGCCTGTAAACCATTTCCTGTTAATCCACTTTGCGCCAATAATGCCAAATCATACAAAAGGCTTTTATGTCCATTTTCCTCCATATGTTCTATATTTTCAGGTGATACATTTAATTTTTTTGCTGTCATCTCCAATATTTCACGACCATAACAATGAACGCCTAATTTTTGTGCAACTGCTTCTCCTACTGCTAAACCACTACTACCATATTGCCTTTCTATTGCTACTATTTTATATCCCATATTTCACACTCCTATAACGCCTTTTCAAACTGGCTATTATATAATTGTGCATAAAAGCCCTTTTGTTTTAAAAGCGTTTCATGATTTCCCTGTTCAATAATATCGCCATCTTTCATAACAAGAATTAAATCAGAATCTCTAATAGTAGAAAGTCTGTGTGCAATGACAAAACTGGTACGCCCTTTCATTAGCGTATCCATTGCTTTTTGAATCTGCACTTCTGTCCTTGTATCCACAGAACTTGTTGCTTCATCTAGTATCATAATTTTATTATCTGCTAAAATTGCTCTTGCAATCGTTAAAAGTTGCTTTTGTCCCTGCGAAATATTGCTTGTTTCCTCATTTAGCACCATTTGATACCCTTCTGGCTGTGTCATAATAAAATGATGGACATGGGCTGCTTTTGCTGCTTGTATGACTTCTTCATCTGTCGCATCTAACCTGCCATATCGAATATTTTCCATAATCGTACCGTTAAAAAGCCAAGTATCCTGTAATACCATGCCAAATAATTCCCTTAACTCTGTTCGATTAAATTCTCTTAAATCATGTCCATCAATTTTAATGCTTCCTTTATTCACATCATAAAAACGCATTAGTAATTTTATCATCGTTGTTTTGCCTGCTCCTGTTGGGCCAACAATCGCAACTTTTTGCCCTTCTCCCACATGAGAAGAAAAATTATGAATAATCATTTGTTCTTCATTGTAACCAAATTGCACATTTTCAAAGTCTACAATTCCTTTTGTTTTACGAATATCCACCGGATTTTTTACTACTTGGTCTTCTTCTTTTTCCTCTAAAAATTCAAACACTCTTTCTGCGGCGGCAGCAGAAGATTGCAGCATATTACTTACTTGTGCAATTTGCTGCATTGGCTGGGTAAAATTTCTAATGTATTGGAAAAAAGATTGTATTTGCCCTACTTGTATTCTTCCAATCATGGTTAAATAGCCACCCAAAAGTGCAACCATAACATAGCCTAAATTACCAATAAACTGCATGAAAGGCATCATCATACCGGAAAAAAATTGTGATTTCCAAGCAGATTCATATAATTTTTGGTTTACTTCTTGAAATGTTTTTACTGTTTCCTGCTCTTTGTTAAACACCTTGACAATATTATGTCCAGAATAAACTTCTTCTACTTGACCATTTACATCTCCCAAATATTTTTGATTTTGTTGGAAATATTTTTGAGAACGTTTTGTAATCAATCCTATCACAATCATAGAAGTTGGTATAATCAGACAAGCACACATTGTCATTGTCACACTAATGCGCAACATCATAATAAATACACCAATCAGTGTTGTAATAGAAGTAATCAGTTGCGTCACGCTTTGATTTAAACTCATTTGCAAGGTATCCACATCATTTGTCACACGAGAAAGTACCTCTCCTGTTGTTCTGCTTTCAAAATATTTTAGAGGCATTCTATTGATTTTTGTAGAAATATCCTTTCTCATGCTATAAGAAACATCATTAGAAATACCTGTCATAATAATCCCTTGGATAAAAGAAAAACAAGCACTTGCTATATATAATATCATAAGCATGAATAAAATGTCTGCTATTTTTGCAAAATTAATGCCACCAGTACCATTTATTTTTAACAACAAACCATTAAATATTTCAGTAGTAGCCTGCCCCAATATGGTAGGCCCGATAATATTAAAAATGGTACCTGCTACCGCAAATAAAAACATAAAAAATAATGGAACATGATATTTTTTCATATAAGCAATTAATTTTATCATACTTCCCTTGAAATTTTTTGCTTTTTCTCCGGGCATACCACCATGTGGGCCCGGTGGTCTTCTTCCACTCATAAAAATTCCTTCCTTTCCTCATTTTATCCTAATTCTTCTGCGGACAGTTGTGATAATGCAATTTGTTGATAAACTTCACAATTTTTTAACAGTTCCGCATGGGTACCCATTCCTGCAATTTGTCCTTCATCTAGCACAATAATCTGGTCAGCGTGCAAAATTGTGCTGACTCTTTGTGCTACAATAATCGTTGTAGCTTCTTTCGTTTCACTTTTTAAAGCCTTTCTTAATGCAACATCTGTTTTATAGTCCAATGCTGAAAAACTATCATCAAAAATATAAATTTCCGGATTTTTTGCAATGGCTCTTGCAATAGATAATCTTTGTTTTTGTCCTCCGGATACATTGGTACCCCCTTGTGCAATCGGTGTATCAAAGCCTTCTTCTTTTTTGCTGATAAAATCCAAGGCTTGCGCAATTTCTGCTGCTTTTTGTATCTCTTTTTCACTTGCATTTTGCTTTCCATATTTTAAATTTGATTCTATGGTGCCAGAAAATAAAACGCCTTTTTGTGGAACATATCCTATTTTTTCTCTCAATTCCTTTTGCGACAATTCTCGAACATCAACACCGCCTACTGTAATTTTCCCCTCTGTAACATCAAAAAAACGAGGAATTAAATTGACAAGGGTAGATTTTCCGCTTCCTGTGCTACCTATAATGGCGGTTGTTTTTCCTTTTTCGGCTATAAAGCTAATATGAGAAAGTACCCTTTCCTCTGCATCAGGATAGCAAAAAGATACATTTTCAAAACAAACAACTCCTGCTTGTTCTGGCAAAAAGAATTTTGTTTTTGGTGCATCTTGTATCGTAATTTCTGTTTCTAACACTTCACTAATACGGCTCCCGGAAACACTTGCCCTTGGTATCATAATGGAAATAATCGTCAACATTAAAAATGACATAATTATCATCATGGTATATTGAATAAATGCCATTAGGTCACCTACCTGCATCACTCCGCTATCAATTCCATAGCCGCCTTTATAGACAATTAAAACAGAAATCCCATTCATGACAAACATCATAGTAGGCATCATAAAGGTCATGGTTCGATTAACAAAAAGAGTTGTTTTAGTCAATATTTTATTTGCTTCTTCAAATCTTTGTTCTTCATGACGTTCTGTACTAAAAGCTCGAATCACTGGGATTCCTGTCAAAATTTCTCTAGTAATTAAATTTAATTTATCAATCAAAACTTGTAAAGATTTAAACTTTGGCATAGCAATCGCAAATAAACCACCTACTACAATCAAAATTAATCCGACTGCAACACCAATAATCCATGCCATGGAGGTATTGGTTCCTAATACCATCATAATCCCGCCTATGCCCAAAATAGGCGCATATAACACAATACGGAATATCATCATCATTAACATTTGTACTTGCTGCACATCATTTGTACTTCTTGTAATTAAAGACGCAGTAGAAAATTTGTCAAACTCTGCACTGGAAAACGCAATCACTTTAGAAAATACTTTTTCTCTGACATCTTTTCCAAAAGTTGCTGCAACTTTACAAGAAAGAAAGGTTACACTAACTGCTGCCCCCATAATTAACAATGCAAACAATATCATTTTAAAACCTGCTTTTATAATATATTGTATTTGCATTGCAGCTAAATTCATGCCTTGTGCTGCATATTCCTGTTTTAAAAATAATACTGCTGACTGCTCTATAACACTATCTGGCTGCATATCCAATGGTTTTAGCAATTCTTGTACTTTTTGATTTCGTTCTTTTGTAGGAAGTGCTCGAATTGCATCTATATTTTTTGCAGAAAGTAACACATTCATAGGCTTTGCAAAAATATGGTTTAATTCTTCCTTTTTACTTTCCTCTATATTTTGCAATACCCATAGTTCTTCTTGCTCTTGATAACATTGTTCTACCAATTCTTTTTGTTCTTCTGTTAAAAAAAGTTCTATTTCTTGCAATGTTTGTTTTCTAATTTGTAGGGGAACTGCATTTTCAATTCCTCCCTGCTGTATTCCCACATCCACAATATCAGAAGTATAGGATGGTAGAGAAAGGTCACAATAAGCCTGTACAAATAATAATATTACAATCATAATAATAAAACTGCTTGACTTTTTTAAATACTTTAATAATTTTATCATTTCTACAATTCTCCTTTCTTTTAATAAAAAAGTACCTGCAAGCAGGCACTTTCAGGCTATTCAAAACCTTGAGGAGTTTTTTCCTTTCGGAAAAATAGGAATTAATAGCCATTCCTTATAACTATACCATATAAAACGATAAAAACAATAAAAAGTATGAAAAAATAAAAATTTTTCACCTTATGTTAATCTTGTATTAATCTTTTTAATATTTGTAACCCACCAATTAATGCTCCGCCAATCACAAAAAACAAAATACTAAATGTAGAAATTGTCATTGCCTGCTGTGGAGTATCCAAAGTAGTCGGTCCCATAATAATCGCATAAAGAGAGCCTATCATTAGCCCCACAATCGCATAAACGGTTTGAGAACGAAATTTTTCCAGTGCAATCTTTACTAATCTTACAACTGTAACAATTCCTACTAAAATACCTAGTCCAAAAATAATAACTGACGGAAATGCTTCCACCTGAAAAGACAATGCGCTTTTAATGGTATTCATCACTGGCACATATAATCCAAAAATAAGCAATAAAGTTGAACCAGAAATGCCTGGTAACACCATAGCCGAAATCGCAACCATTGCCGCTACAAATAAATAAATTGCCGTACTAAAAGACATATTTAATAAATCAATGGAGGATTCTCCTCCACTTGTTGGATTAAAATATGTAATCAATACTACAACTACTATTCCCAAGAGCATATAAATACTATTTTTTCCATGTCCTAAAAAATAATTTCTTTCTTCCCTTGTCACAATCGGAATAGAAAATAAAATAAAACCTAAAAATAAAGAACTTACCTGATAAATATGTTCCTCAAAAACAGATGTCAATAGTAAGACTGCCAATATAAAACCAACTATCCAGCCCATCATAAGCTGAATCAAAAAGCGAATTGCTTTTATTTTCTTTTTTTTATTTCCCACTACAAGATAGTTAAGCGAATTTATAAAATTATCATATTGTCCTAATAAAAATGCTATCGTCCCTCCAGATACGCCTGGCACACTATCCGCTAATGCCATAAAAAAACCGCAAATTATTTTCATTATCACTCTTTCTCACTCTCCTTTTCACCATAATCTTTATCATAGCATATTATACGATATTTGAATAGAAACTTATTCATAAAATCAGGGGAACCCATAAAAATTTTTTTGCAAAAATTATCATAATTTAAACTTAACAAAAGTCGGAAGTTTTTGGAAAAACTTTTTTCTTTTGTGAAAAGTTTTTCCAAAGTCTACGCTTTGCTCTAGTCGGTACAAGCATAAAAAGACTATAGGGCTTTGCCCTACAACCTACAAGCTTTTTGAAAAAAGCTTGACCAAAAACTTTAAGAAAAGCAGAAACTCAAAGAGATGTTATAGAAATTGTAAACTTGGACAAAA